>PKWS01000200.1:1493-6355 GCA_003132105.1 Desulfosporosinus sp. | reverse complement strand
CCATTACTACTTTTCTTATTGAACAGGCTGCTCAGAAGCAACCAGCCTTCTGGCATGAATTCGTACAAGCCGGTGGGCATATAGAAGACCATACTTTCAACCACCCTTTTTTGACTCATGTTTCACTAGCTGAAAAAAAGAGCCAGATTTCTCAACCCATAGATTATTTCCGTCAATACGGTCCGCCATCGGAGCAGTTACGACCTCCGTACGGGGACTTCAATGCCGAGGTCGGTCAAGCGGCCTGGGAATCCGGAATTAAATATATCGTGATGTGGGACGCCGAAATGGAAAACTCCGTTCTTTCCACAAGAAGCAACCGGGGATTAAAAGCTGGAGATATTATTCTTTTACACTGGGTACCGGGACTAGATCAGGAAATTATAAAGCTTCTGAACATCATACAAAAACAGAATCTAGGTATCGCTGACTTAACCCAGGCACTTAACGGGAAGCCTCTCACTATATCCTGGCTAAAAACGCCCATTCCTGTCCCCAAACCAAAGTTACCCGTAACAACAGGGACTACCGGAGCCACTGGTACTTCAGGTGCCATTAGCATTCCTGCTCCCACTAGTACTCCTGCTCCTACTGGCAATTCTGCACCCAGAACAAACTAAACTCGATAAAACCCTTAACCCTCAATTCGGTTAATTCCTTTACGAAAAAATCAAAGTCAACAAAGAATTAATTTGTTATCTCTAGTCTTATGATTAAATGTCTCTAAAAAACATTCTGCTTAACCTTTTTCCAGGGGGGCAGGATGTTTTTCTAAAATTTTTCAATTTATTATACAATAACCAGCAATAATGTTATATTGTAAGATATATCCAGATTTATTGTTACTAAGATGGGATATGTAAGTAAAAAAATACTAAAGGACAATGGGTATTAAAGGATTTGCGGTCCCAGATATAGAAGGGTTGTAAGCATATGAGCAAAGAACAAATATTTAATATTTGTAGCACTCTAATCGACCAATTAACAGTTCTCAAAGGATTTATACAAATGGATAATATCAATAAAAAAATTGACCATTCATTCATTTTACTAAAAGAAGTGGACAATCTGGAAAAAATAATCGAAGACCTGGTTAATCAATTAACGATGTATTGATGACCTAGTTTTATACAATTAAGGAGATGGTACTTTTTGAGTAATAATTATCTTCTAGTAGTTGATGATAACGCTGGTATACGGCGACTTTTGTATGAGTTTTTAACCCAAGAAGGTTTCTATGTTAAAATCGCTTCAGATGGTTTAAACGCTTTACAACAGGTGAAGGATGAAAAACCTAGACTGGTATTACTCGACATGCGGATGCCTGGATTAAGTGGTATGGAAACCCTAGTAAAATTAAGATGTTTAGCGCCAGAAACAATAGTTGTGGCAATGAGTGCTTATATTGATGTAAATGATATAAAAGAAGCGATCCTGGATGGTCGGATTAAACATTCTATAACTAAACCTTTTGACCTAGTTGAATTGCGTACTTTTGTAAATAACTTATTGGGCACCCATAGCAAAGAGTGCGTCGGGTAATTATGAATCAGGCTATGTTAACTTGATACAGATCGATAATATTGGATGATCAGGAAATCAAGCCTTTGACTCAGCTTAACCACCTCTGTCGCAACAAGACTTTCCGCAGAAGCAAAAGCGTTTAAACTTCTGCGTACATTTTCAATCTCTTGTAACAAATTCTTCCGCATTTGTCTACCCACCTTCTATTTAGGTTTCATACTAATTCCACCCTTGTATCGTAATACGCAGGTGCCTGCTTCTTTAAGGGGGTGCATTAGGATTTTCATAATATTTTATGTTTCGGTAATTCTTGATACACATAGCTGCACTTATGCAGTAGGAAAGTATATAAGTGCTAGTTATACTTTCTAACTAGTACAAGAAAGCCCTCCCACCATTCCGTAATGGCGAGAGGGCTTTCCTAGTGTCCGTGCTTTTTAATTCAAAATACCTTTCATGACTGGCCAAAAGTGTTAGACAATCTTCGTCGTCCACTCCTCTAGATTCCACACATTGGTCACCCAGTCTTCATAGAATTCAGGTTCGTGAGATACGACAATCACAGTTCCTCTATATTCCTTAATGGCTCTCTTCAGCTCTTCCTTAGCATCCACGTCCAAATGATTGGTAGGCTCATCGAGCACTAGCCAGTTTACATCCTTCAGCATGAGCTTACAAAGTCGTACTTTAGCGTTTTCTCCACCGCTTAGGACCATCATCTTGCTTGAGATATGTTCCTTTGTCAAGCCGCACCTTGCTAAGGCTCCGCGCACTTCAGAATTTGAGAGACCGGGAAATTCGCCCCAGACTTCATCTAACGCGGTCTTCTCATTCCTACCTTTGGATTCTTGCTCAAAATAACCTGGGAAGAGAAAATCTCCAAGTTCGACTTCGCCCGACACTGGCGGAATATATGCGAGCAGGGTCTTTAACAAGGTGGATTTACCCAACCCGTTGACCCCGCGGATGGCCACTTTTTGCCCACGTTCTAACTTCAAATTCAAGGGGCGTGTCAAGGGTTCGTCATAGCCCAGCACGATATCCCTAGCCTCAAAGATCATCTTACTCGGTGTCCGCGCTTCTCTAAATTTAAACGTGGGCTGGATTTTCTCTCTTGGTTTATCCAGTAGATCCATTTTTTCCAACTGCTTCTGTCGGCTCTTTGCCCGCCCAGTCGTTGAAAACCGCGCCCTGTTCTTAGCTATAAAGTCTTCCATACGATCCACTTCTTTTTGCTGCTTATCATAGGCTTTAATTTCCAGCACCTTTTGGTTTTCAAAAAGTGCCATAAATTGTTCATAGTTTCCAGTATAGCGAGTCAAGCTCGCATTTTCCACATGATAAATAAGGTTTACCACTGAATTTAGAAAGGACACATCGTGAGAAACGAGGATAAACGCATTTTCATACTGATTGAGATAACGCCTCAACCACTCAATATGCTCCACATCCAAAAAATTCGTAGGCTCATCCAGGATTAAAATGCTGGGATTTTGGAGTAAGAGTTTCGTGAGTAAAACCTTTGTTCGTTGGCCCCCACTTAAATCATCGACATCTTTGTCCAGCCCTACTTCTCCGAGTCCCAGTCCGTTCGCAATTTCTTCAACTTTGGCATCAAGCGAGTAAAATCCATTGTTCTCCAGAATGCTCTGAATTTCGCCTACATCTTCCAAGAGCTTGTTCATTTCGTCTTCCGAGACACTACCCATTCTGTCATAAATCTGGAGCGTCTCCGCCTCCAGATCATACATCCCTTGAAACGCCTCTTTGAGAACGTCCCGAATCGTTTTCCCTTTAGTCAAAGCTGTAAGTTGATCTAAATATCCCACCGTCACCCGGCTTGACCATTCGACCTTTCCTTTGTCAGGCATAAGCTTTCCTGTGATAATATCCAGAAAGGTAGATTTCCCTTCCCCGTTCGCCCCCACAAAACCAACGTGCTCCCCTTTTAATAAGCGAAAGCTAACATCCTCAAAAATCTTTCGTCCCCCAAAACCATGGCTGACGCTTTCTACATTTAATATGCTCATATGACTTTACTTCTCCCCTTAATCAACTCTACTTATCAAACATTCCGCCAACTTTGCGTCGTTTAATGCCCTTTCTTCTCTCCCCAATTTTCTGTGTGGCTTTAGACGGTCCTCCTTGTTGTGAACTCTTCAGCCTTTTCTCTTCTAATACTCTTTTCATCGCTTCAATCGTCTTGTCATCCATATTAATATTCCTCCAATTATTTTAGGTTCAAATCACGAAATTCGTGAAACTTGCCCAGTCGGCCAGTCGGATCTGTATCGTGCTTCGTGTTCCCATCTACCCTTTGTTCTGTGCTATTTTTTCCGCCAGCTCATTTAGATACGTCCAACGGTCCATCATATCATCCAGTTTTGCTTCCAAAGCTTTTTGAACCTCAACCAGCTCAGTTAGTTTTCCAAAATCGCTACCCATAACATTCATCAGTTGATTATTTTTCAGAAGTTCCTCTTCCACCTGAGCAATTTGAGCGTCGATTTGCTCATAGTCTTGCTGCTCTTTAAAGGTCATTTTTAGCGGGCGCTCTTTCTTTCTCTCAGAAGTTTCTTCCGGTCCCGACGATGCGTTCGAAGTCCGAAAAGTCTTTGCCAACGAGGCTAAACTCTTGGCCTGCTCGACCGCTTGATTTGCCGCATACACCTGTTCCACATAGTCTGAGTAATTACCCACGTACGACTGGATTTTCCCCTCCCCTTCGAAAGAGAAAATTTTATCCGTAATTCGATCGAGAAAATACCGATCATGAGAAACCGCAATGACTGCGCCCGGAAATTCATCCAGATAGCCTTCTAAAATAGTCAAGGTCTGGATATCCAAATCATTGGTTGGCTCATCTAACAACAGGACATTTGGAGCCGCCATCAAAATCCGCAAAAGATAAAGTCTTCGTTTTTCCCCACCTGAAAGCTTACCAATCTGTGTCCATTGAGTAGCCGCAGGAAATAAGAAGCGCTCCAGCATTTGGGATGCAGTAATAGTGCCACCATCGGCCGTGGGAATCACTTCTGCCACTGCTTTAATCTCATCAATAACCCGGATATCCGGATTCAAATACGTATTTTCCTGCGCAAAATACCCCATATTGACTGTGGTACCCATCTCTATTCTCCCACTATCCGGGCTCATTAAACCAGCGACCAAGTTTAGCAAGGTCGACTTGCCACTCCCATTGGGCCCAATAATCCCGATCCGATCATTTCTGAGTAAAATGTAATTGAAGTCTTCGATCAGAACCCCACGGTCAGGAAACCCTTTTTGCACATGATCACACTCCAGGATTTTCTTTCCTAAGCGTGACGCCCCTGCCG
>PKWS01000200.1:0-1436 GCA_003132105.1 Desulfosporosinus sp. | reverse complement strand
GGCTATAATTTCCGGGGTAAGGGTAAAGTTTCCCCTGATCTAACTCAAATATTCGACCAACGACCCGGTCGAGAAAATACCGGTCGTGCGTAATCATCACTAACGCACCTTTACGTTTATTCAAGTACTGTTCTAGCCAATCCACGGTATCATTATCAATGTGGTTCGTCGGTTCATCAAGCATCAGTATATCTGTAGGGTTGATGAGCGCACTCGCCAAAGCCACTCGTTTTCTCTGCCCACCCGACAGGGTCCCGATCAGAGTATCAAATTTAAAAATTCCGAGCTTAGTCAGGATAGCCTTAGCCTCATTTTCGAGTTGCCAAGCCTCCAGTTCATCCATCTGTTGCCCTAGCGCAATCAAGGCTTTTTGAAGCAGCAGTTGATCTGGAGCCTCATTAAGCTTTTCCAAGGCCACTTCATACTCCCTGAGCAACTTCATCACCGGGGAATTCCCCTTAAAGACCTGCTGTAACACCGTAGCTTCATCTTCAAACTCCGGATTTTGAGGGAGATACTCGACGCTCAGGTTATTTCCCATCGTGACCTTGCCCTGTTCCGGCCATTCCACACCCGCTAGAATTTTAAGCAAAGTGGACTTGCCCGTCCCATTAACCCCAATGATCCCTATTTTCTCTCCTTCGTCTATCCCGAATGAAATATCTTCAAAAAGTACTTTTTCTCCGTAACTTTTCGTTAGATTCTCAGCTGTTAAGATGTTCATGTTTGTTCCTCTTCCCCTTATATAGAAAACTTGGCGGGCCCCAAGCCTTCAGGCGCCGGCGGTAGGTCGAATGCCAACGCTATCTCGNNCCATCCATGGCGGTGTTCTACCTTCGAACGTCCTGTTCGAGTCATGGCGCATTTGGCACTAGACACGTCCTGTGTCGTCGCCTTAGTTGCACTTATGCTTCCAGAAAGTATATAAACGCCAGTTTATACTTTCTGACAAGTACTAAAAAGCTGTAGAACATCTTATTATATCATATTGAGGCAAATGATGCTCAAACAAAAGTCCCATAACAGGCATGTTGGCACCGCTACGCGACTTCTTCTGATATGTTCTTCTCTTGATCAGAGCATTATCATGAACACGAACATCTTCATTGCAGCCACCTTACGCATTTTGCGTCGGTTATGAGATAATAAACAACCACTAGTTCAGCTAGTGGTTGTCAATATACAAGTAAAAAATATATTTTTCAAGACTATAAAATTAACGATAAATATAACAGTTTGGCAAGGGCTTTTTTTTTATTGAAGATATATCTTCATCACTAATTTTAGTATTCTGTTTAAATTTGTTAATTCCTTTAAAAATTCTAGATCACTGATTGAATCAGCTCTATATCCAAGATTTCCTAAATTCGATATTCCCTTTAACTGTGATAGATCGCTAATTTTGTCAGAGTACAAATCAAAGATTGCTCCAATTT
>PKWS01000413.1 GCA_003132105.1 Desulfosporosinus sp. | reverse complement strand
TGAAAACTGAGCGAATCTACCCGTATGAATATCTGATACCAAGAGCATTAAGAGCTGGAATCCGAGAATACATCAAAGAATACAATACCGAACGTCCACATCAAACACATGACTACCTGACGCCACTAGAAGTCTACTTAGGTAGTAAAGCCGCTTAATCGGATCTAATCATGTGATACTAAGATCTACTTCGCTGACTAACTACCCAGTACATGACATCTGATTCAAAATGTTGATGTGTTTATCATATACCAATTGGGAATATCTGGTTCACTAAGAAACTGAAAATCTTTGTCTTGACATAGGGGACACTGTAACCGGGGGGAAAGTGCCGGAAAAAATCTATCATGCCTTTGTGCTTGGCCTCCTGATAGGGTTACGTCCTGATTATGAAATCAAGTCCAACCGCGAGGACGGTTATGGACGCTATGATGTCATGGTAATCCCACAGGATACGAGCAAGGCGGGCATAATTATCGAGTTTAAGAGTGTAGATCCGGAGAAAGTAAAGGACCTAGAACAGGTCGCTCAGCTAGCCTTACAACAGATCGAAGCGGAGGAATATCAGCAGGAACTGCTCGACAGGGGAATCCATAATATCATCAAGCTTGGTATCGTCTTTCGGGGGAAAGAGGTATTGGTGAAGGTCACGAAAGGAATGAATTGATCTGGCTCATATTTACAGGATGCGGGGGAAATCCTGTTTGCCGTGAAGCACACGATGAACTTCCACCGTGTTATTCTCCATGACCAGGATGTAGAACACTAGATAGGGATCTACAACGATCATGCGATATCCCTGTTCAGCGACCTTCCTGTCCAACGGCACTGGACCCATGAGCGGAAAGTCCGCCAGCTTGCCTATGGACGCTTTGATATTTTCATACATTCTGATAGCGGCATCGGTATCATCTATGCGAATATGCGCAACAATGGCCTTCATGTCATCTTGCGCAATCTGCATGATTTTTATTTTATAATTTGCCAAGTGCCAACTCCTTCAGTTCGCTCATGGATTCGTCGAAGTCCAACATAGGCACACCATTGGCTTTTTGCAATTGTGCTTCCAGCAGCTTTTCGCGGATTTCCAGTGCTCGTTCGCGCTTCTCAAAAGCGTCTATACTCATCACGGTCAAATCGCCTTCGCCGTTGACGGTAACATACACTGGTTCGCCGGTTTCATGGCAGTACTTGGAAATTTTGCTATATTCGTTGCGCAGTGAGGTGGACGATTTGATGGTTGGCATACTCTATACTCCTTCAGATTAGATGTATCATAATTCTACTCATATTATACCTTAATTAATTTAATAGGTCAATTTCACATCGTCATCATGAGTTCATCCCCACATCTACGATGGAACGTGTGCGAACGGGCCAAAAAACTGACTCCTAGAAGGATTTTAGCTTAAAGAGTCGAAGTTACTCAAAGAGAGGTGAAACAAGTGGAACCTATTTTTGCGTTGGATATTGGAACTCGTATGGTTATGGGACTTGTGATGATTAAGAATAAAGACCAAGGGTATGAAATTCTGGCAAGCGCCCGAACAGAACATCGGCAGCGCGCCATGTATGATGGACAAGTTCACGATGTTGATGAAGTTGCTCGAGCCGTTATAAAGGTCAAAGAGATCCTTGAAAAAAAACTCGAGGTACCCTTGAAAAAGGTTGCCGTGGCAGCAGCAGGTCGGGCGTTGAAAACGGAAGTGGCTGTTGCGGAACATAAGGAACTACTTCCGGTGCGGTGGGAACGGGAAGATGTATTAGCTCTTGAAATGGAAGCAGTCCATCAAGCACTTCGCCAGCTGAAATCGTCAAAAGACGATGATTCGCAAAGCTATCACTGCGTAGGATACAACTCTATAGCCCGATGGAATGAGGGAGAGGAAATTTCCAGTTTGATCGGGCAACGGGGGAAGGTGGCTAAGGTTTCCGTTATTGCAACCTTCTTGCCTCGGACTGTCGTTGATGGTTTGGTAGCCGTATTAGGTCGAGTAGGTCTTGAAATGACCAGTCTGACGCTGGAACCGATAGCTGCAGGTCAGGCTGCTATTCCAACGAACATGAGGCGCCTTAATCTGGCTTTGGTTGATATTGGGGCAGGAACCGCGGATATTGCCTTGACACGGAATGGCTCTTTTTTTGCTTATGGGATGGTCCCAATGGCCGGGGATGCAGTCACTGAGGAGATCTGTGCGCATTATTTACTGGATTTCAAGGTAGGAGAAAAAGTAAAACGAGAATTAAATATAAAATCAGTATTAAATTTCAAAGATTTTCTCGGAGCCAAAGTCGTTGCAAAGAAAGCTGAAGTTATAAAGGTTATTCAATCTGTGGTCGAGAAGTTAGCGGAGGCTATTTCAAGAGAGATTCTGAATCTCAATAAGGACGTTCCTCAAGCAGTTATTCTTATTGGCGGAGGAAGTTTAACCCCCATGCTTTCAGAACTTTTGGCTGAGACCCTGGGAATTCCTCAGAATAGAGTGGGTATTCAAGTCAGGGAACGGTTAGGGGAGATTTATGGAGAGAAAAGCATCAAGGGCCCGGAAAGTATTACCCCAATCGGAATTGGAATTGCCGCGCTCGAAGGAAATGGATTGCAGTATTACAATGTGACGGTGAACAGTACGAGCGTTTCGATCTTTGAATTACAATTAGCGACGGTTGCAGAGGCGCTACTTGCTGCTGGGATCCTGCCACGTTCTTTTTTTGGGAAGCCAGGAGCGGCATTGACTTTTGAATGTAATAATGAAATGCGAGTCATCAAGGGGACTATAGGAAGTGCGGCACAATTATCGGTCAATGGCAAACCCGCCAAATTAGACCAAGCACTTAAAGCGGGGGATGACATTGTCTTCATCGCAGGAGAGCAAGGTGTTGATGCTCAGGTGTGTTTCAAAGATGTGTTGCCAACTGAAGAGGTAAAATGGATTGTCTGGAATGGAAAACGAGAAGCTTATTCCCCCCAATTTTTTGTGAATCACCGATTGGCTTCTGAAACAGAAAAAATTCTTGATGGCTCTAAAATAACGTACGTCCCGAACGATGACCTGAAAAATCTTTGCCAACAAAGAGGCTATAATCTGCAGAAAAAAGAAGAGATTGACATCCGTATCAATGGGGTAGTACATACCATCGACTTAACCCATGAGCTATTAGTCAATGGTTGTGGGGTAGACGGTAGCCATATTATCCATGAAGGGGATTCAATAGAGGCTCGCACAAGTCAGATTACGGTAGGTGAGCTGAGGCTAGAACCAAAGCCTATAACTTTCAGTGTCAATGGGATACTTGTAGAATACCCTCCTCATGAAACGATCATTTCGTTTCATGGAAGACCCGTATTGGAAGACCAACCCATAATGGATGGAATGGAGCTGAGGGTAGAGGGATATAAGAAAATGCCAATTTTTTCAGATCTTTTGCCTTATGTCAAGTTTCCTGATGAGGTTGTTCCAGGGGCTTCATTAAAAATTAGTGTCAATGGTGCCCCTGCAGAATTTACAACGGTTTTACATCCGGGTGACCGTATATCTGCGACTTTCGACTAATTTAAGAACTTTTCAATTGAAAAGTTATAAGGAATACTTGACAATTACGCTATACGTCATAAAATAGTAATGGAGGTGTTAGTCAATGTTATTTCAATGGGTATTGGGATTAATTGTAATTGCTGTATTATTGGTTACACTGTATTCTGATTCATTAGCAGGTAAGAAGAAGCATTCCAGTTATTTTAAAACAGTTCAAAAACCAACTGGTAAAACAGAACGTGAGGTAACGATACCGAAGCTCAATGAATACGATCATTTCTTCAAGAAACTAAACAGTTTATAATCTCAACAGATCCGGTGATTGACATCGGATCTGTTGTTATATTCTAAGTGATAGATAGGTGTTTTGAAGTTGAGAAAAATGGATATTCTAGCGTAGGAGGGAAAAACATGCATCAATACTGGTTTTACATAGGTAATTTTCCTATTCGTGCCTACGGGACACTATTCGCGTTGGCCTTCATTGTAGGAGTAGGCATAACACTTTATTTTGCCAAGGTTGAAGGGCGAACTGAATATATGGAACCAATCATGGATTTAGCCCCTATTTTACTTATTTCAGGTTTATTGGGTGCTCGTATCTGGCAGGTGTTCTTTTTTGATTGGGCATTTTATAGCCAGCATCCGGGCGAAATTATTGCCATCTGGCATGGGGGGCTTTCGATTCAAGGGGGTGTGGTCGGGGCATTATTAGTTGGCGGAATTTACGTCTTGATAAAGAAGTTGCCTTTTTGGGAATTAGCAGATTTAGCGGCTCCAGGGCTTATACTAGCCCAGGCAATTGGACGGGATGCAAATCTCATGAATGGTGACGCATTTGGAGGACCGACAGGAGGAGATTATGGAATTCTCTATCCTCTTGGCACGATTGCTCGAGACACATTTGGGAACCAACCTCTGTGGCCAGCGGAAGTTTGGGAAGGGCAAGTGGATGTGATTATCTTTGCTCTTCTCGTAATTTTGAAATTGAGAAAATGGCCGTCTGGCGCGATCTTTTTGTTGTACATGGTATTATACAATCTATCTAGATTCTTTTTGGAGAATCTTCGGGGGGACAGCCCACGATTTTTATTCAACTGGTCCGCGGCGCAATGGAGTAGTATGGTAGCTGTAGGGATTGCTCTGTTACTCTTGGTTTGGAGAATATGGAAAGATCGGCAACACGAAGTAGTTTAGAAAAAAGGAGCATAAGAAATCTATTGAGAGTTCTCATGCTTTGCTATTTAGACTTGCAGAAGGGTATAAATAAGTGTCTCTTCAGTCCCCAGAATGAAAAATAGAAAATTAGGATTGAGGGAAAAGCACTCCGATAATTCCGCCGATACCACCCGAAACTAGTGCAAGGATAGTTTTTTCTCCCATTTTTAGCCAAGATGGTGTATCAGACCAGAAGATTGAAGATAGGATTAGTACCAGAAGGATAAATCCAAGGCCGACAGCCAATCCATAGTACAAACCCCTTGTGCCCGCTTGGTAAGCTGTTATGAAGGCAGCGACGAAGATACTTGTACCAAAAATAATGCTGATCGACATTTCAGACTCAGGGAGTGATGTGTAGGAGAGTAAGGCGCCAAATACAAGTGACATTAACATTGCCAAGATGGATGCTAAGAGAATACCTTTTAGAATTAAACTAAACTGAAAGGATTTTGACATGGTTATCCCTCCCTTGATGATAACTACCTATGCCAGAATTTAATTGAGTATGACTAGTCAACATATAAAATACAAATACTTATTAAAATCAAGGAGGAATTGCAATGAAAAAGATGATCCCTGACTTTGTAAAAATGAAACAAGCCGGTGAGAAAATTAGTATGTTAACAGCCTATGATTATCCCTCAGCTCAGTGGGTCGAAGAAGCCGGTATCGATACGATCCTTGTCGGAGATTCTTTGGGCATGGTGGTTCTAGGATATGATTCAACGGTACCGGTAACGATGGAAGAAATGCTTCATCATACCAAAGCGGTCCGTAGGGGAGCTACAAAGACATTCATGATTGCTGATATGCCGTTTATGAGTTACGCTTCACTTGACCTTGCCTTAATGAATGCTGGTCGACTCATCAAAGAAGGGGGGGCAGATGCAGTAAAACTTGAAGGGGGTGCAAATGTTGTATCAATCGTTCAAGCCCTTACACGAGCGGGAATTCCCGTTGTTGGACATATTGGACTAACTCCCCAAACAGCAAATCAACTTGGCGGATTTAAAGTTCAGGGGCGAGACTTAGACAGTGCCAAGCAGTTAGCTAAAGATGGTCAGGCATTAGAACAAGCTGGCGTCTTTTTACTTGTTCTTGAGGCAATACCGAGGCAAGTGGCAGGGCAGATTTCTACTGAGCTCACAATACCTACGATTGGGATTGGAGCGGGACTTGATTGCGATGGGCAAGTTCTAGTGTTTCACGATATATTGGGACTATTTGAACGATTTAAACCTAAATTCGTCAAACAATATGCATTATTGGGGAAGAAAGCGGTTCAAGCGATACAGACATATCATAAAGAGGTCAAATCAAGTCAATTTCCAGCAGAGGAACATACTTTTGCCTTATCAGATGAGGTTATCGAAAAGCTTTATGGGAATAAATTAATTAACTGCTAAATAGGATTATTCAAGTTTAAGCGAACTCGCTTCGCTCGATGATTCAGTGGGGGCCTCTACGCTCCCACTTATAGAAGTGGGAGACTTCTTCTGGCACTTGGTTAAACTAATAATGTGGAAGGATGGACTAACATTGAGATTAAGGGAAAAAACTCATCAAAAATTTGTTAAATTTTTTGAAAATATTTCTAGTATATATCAGGGTAAGGATTTTGAATTAGCATATTCAGATATTCAACGGGAAACAGGAGCGGCAAGTGTTACCTTAAGACGTGCGATTCAGGCCTTGGCGGAAGTCGGAGTGATTGAAGTACATCCGGGACGCAACTCAAGACATGCACGTTTTCGATATCTTTTGCCTGTTCAGGAGAGTGAAGCGAAATCTTCAGAAGTAGTACTTAACGAAGCACAAAACCTAGAGGGTCCGAGTGACGAGGAAAAGCCTCAACCTGGAGGAATTCTGGAAGCGATAAATGAAGACGTCTCAGAGCTAACGCAGCTTGTCGATCATCTTCGTCGGCGTGTGCGTAATCAAGAAATGGCCATTGCTTTACTTCAAGATCGTTTAGCGGAGATTGAGGACAAAATGCGAAAGCGATAATTTCCAAGCAATTGCTAGAGATTTTTTTGCACTGTGGTGATATAATACAAATAGAACCTGCCTTGTGCGTATAGATTATCATGGTTTTGATCCTATTTAGTGACAAGGGAACTAAATGTTAAGCTAGTACAACAGGCCCTTTCCTAGGGAAGTTGGAAAGTTTGAACTAGGTGCCCACCTGCGAGAGCGGGGTCAGAAACCTGAAGTCTTACGGCAAGTTGGGGAAGGGTAGGGAATATTCCCTACCCTTATCTTAGGCACATTCAAAAAATAACAAGTCAGTATG
>PKWS01000204.1 GCA_003132105.1 Desulfosporosinus sp. | reverse complement strand
TGGAGTTTTAACTCCACCTGAAGTTTAGTTGAACTTAGCCAGGGGCTTAGCGCCACTTATCTCTCACTTAAGAGGAGAGTGTTAGTGGCGGTTAGCCATCGGATAAAGCCTGTCATAAATCCGCTGATAATTAAAATACTGATTCTCGTAGAAAATCGCTTGTACTGGGTTAGGGTAAACCACCTTTTTTGTCTGAACTAGGCTCTTGCACTCACCTAAGGTTTTTATCCTTCCGATAGCCAACCAGGCAAGAACCACCGCACCAAAGGCGGATCCTTGGGGTTCTTCTAAAATTTCCAAAGGGGAATTTAGAACATCTGCCACTATTTGCACCCAGGTTGATGAAGCGATAAAGCCTCCCCCAATCCGCACGGAGCGAACAACGCCTGCCATCTCGACAATCGGTTCAAACACACTCTTGAGGCGATAGGCTACCCCTTCCATAGCTGCTCGGGCAAAATGTCCTGGCCCGTGGGCCAGATCGAGCCCAATCAAAGCCGCCCGGATCGAGGGATCCCAATTTGGAGAGCGCTCTCCTGTCAGAAACGGCATAAGCATCAGCCCCTCCGAGCCTGGAGTCACTTGCGCAGAGAGCCTTTCGACTTCCTCGAAAGATGCCCCATTTAACCATTTTTCCCGAACCCATTGAAGGGTTAAACCGGCATTATTGATGGCTCCCCCAACGACCCAGGCACCATCAGCTAAATAGTAACACCAAGTTCTTCCTTGAGAATCCAACGTTGGTTCGGCAACCGTAATCCGAGCAGCCCCACTGGTTCCAATCATCACGGTTACTTCCCCGGGACCAAGCGCTCCAGCACCAAGGCTAGACAAGACCCCATCCCCTGCGCCAATAATGACCTGAACATCCGGACTTAACCCCAAACGCTGACTGACCTCTTCGTTTACCCCTCCAAAAACGTCCGTAGTAGGAACGATTTCAGACAGTTGTTCTCGCCTTACCCCTGTTGTTCGTAAGATCTCTTCGTCCCAATCAAACTTGGTGGCATTAAAGAGACCCGTACTCGAGGCGATTGAGGCATCAATCACAAATCGCCCAAACCAACGATAAAACAGCAATTCTTTTAAGGAAAGAAAACGATCTGCTCGCAAGAAGATTTCGGGTTCTTCCTTTGCAAGCCAAACCAGTTTCCCTGGTAAATACATAGGATGAATTGGACAACAGGTTGCTTCGTAGAATTCTTTCTGCCGTCCTTTTAAGCGCCATTGTTCTGTTATGGGTGCACTGCGATTGTCGGCCCAAATAATACAGGGGCCTAAAGGCTTACCCTCACACAGCGGAATTAGTCCATGATTTACGGCGCTAAAGCTAATCAAAGTCACCCTATAGTGAGCTTCCTCCGCACTTTTTACCGCATCCTTAATGCACTTCTCGACTTGAGCAAGAACAAGATCCGAATCCTGTTCCGCCCAACCAGGCTTCGGGGATGACGTGGGATAAAGGCATTCAGCCTTTGCCACCACTTCAGCTTCATCAGAGTAAGCCACACAGCGACATCCTGTAGTCCCTATATCAACTCCAAGTGTTGCTTCTGGTAAAGTAATTCTATTCATAAAGCTACCCCTGTCTTTTCACCACTGCATGACCACCAAATTCGTTACGAAGAGCTGAAACTACTTTACCAGAAAACGTGTCATTTTGCCTGGAACGCAGGCGTGCCGCATAAGACAAAGCAATCGCTTCGAACGGTACCCCAACCTTCCAGGCCTCTTCGATAGCCCAACTTCCCGTACTTCCACCGCCGACTTCGCCCATAATCTGACTAAGTTCTGTATCTTTTGCAAAGGCTCGTTCGGCCAATTCCATTAGATATCCACTAACAATACTGCCTTTTGTCCACAAATGAGCAATTTCTTCAAGGTTCAAATCATAAGGTGCGGCATCCAAAAGTTCAAATCCTTCGCCGATAGCCTGTAACATGCCGTACTCGATAGCATTATGCACCATTTTGGTATAATGCCCAGCTCCACTGGGTCCCACATGAGTACACGCCCCTTGACCCTCTGAAAGTGCTTGAAGAAAGGGTTTTGCTTGAGCAAAGGCCTCTTGGTCCCCACCGACCATCAGGCAAAGACCAGTCTTTGCACCTTCAGTCCCTCCACTGGAACCGGAATCTAAGTAATTAATCCCTAACAAAGCCAACCGTTTGGACCTGCGAACGGAGTCTTGATAAAAAGAATTCCCCCCATCGATGATGATATCCCCGGGGCTGAGCAATTGGCTTAGGCCATTTTCCCCAAATAAGACTTCTTCGATGGGATCTCCCGCTGGAACCATTAGCCAAATCACACGAGGGGATTCCAAGGAATCTACCAATTCCTTTAACGTGCGACATCCTTTTGCCCCTAGTTTGGATAGCTCATCTACTTGTTCCTGAAAAACATCAAAAACAGCAACCTTTATTCCCTTAGACAAAATATTTTCTACGGCTAACCCGCCCATTTTGCCGAGTCCGATCATGCCGTAAGAAGAATCCCTCATGTCATTCACCCTTCGTTCCAAAAATTAGCGAAATCGCTTCGCTCGATGATTCAGTGGGAGTCTCTACCTTTCCCCACTGAATTCCCAACGTCATCAAATACCCAGTCTTCTAATTTACCGATTTCAAATTCGCCCTTGCGTTTGGACAACTCCTCAACAACCGACTCGGAAGCCCAGAACTCTCCAATGTGTAAAGTGTTTTTGATTCTAATCAGGCGGATCATGCTTTGATCAAACGCATTACAAGTCTTCACCGCTGCCCTAATTACGTCGAAGTCCGAATCCAGAGTTAAAGGAATTTTCACTGGGCCAGTGACCGTTGAAGTCAGGGCGTTAGGATAGGTTTGTTCCAAATCCATTTTTTCTACTAGTCTTCTTGTAACAAAATCTGCGGTTCCGATCCCATTGGCATTGCCATGGCTCCGTTCCGTCAGATCCAGAAGTGCCATTTTTGTTACCTCTGGGCCGCCATGGGCATAGGGAGTTGGATAACGACCCGTTATATTAGGATCCATTCCATCCCCGCTAATATCTTTGCCGATTTCGTCAATTATCAAGACATCTAGCTGGTTAACCGGCAAACTAGGCATTAGGCTTTTTGCCTGCATTAACAGCTTTGGCTCTTCCCCCATTAAATGCTCCGCTGGAATGGCCGTAATAGAATAGGTCTGGTCATAGGCATTTTCGACAATGCCCAGTCCGAACATTACTTTAGATTTTTCTACTAGGAGTGACCCCATCTCGACAAGGGTCTGGGCCATGTACTCAAATCCCCGTGCATGACAAGCCTCGGCTCCTTTTTGTTTTCCTAAGCCAATAGCCAACATTTTAAGCAACCCGCTTTCGATAGGACCGCGGAAAGCAGTATGTGGCTTAATTCGGTTTAAGAGCACGATATGGTCAGCCTTCAGCGCATCTTCGCTTAAATAGACGGGGATACCATCCGGTAACAATCCGATCAAATTAACGTCCATGTTAGAAACTATTTCCGCACCTACGACCTCAGGCACAATCCCCAGCCTATGCAGTATTTCCCTTTGCCCTTGAGCAGTGGCTCCACCATGACTCCCCATCGCGGGAATAATAGTCACTACCGCCCCCCGCTTGTTAAACTCAGTCACGAGGGTTCGGACAATCAACTGAAGGTTATCAATACCCCGGCTCCCTACACTTAGGGCAACTTTTTCCCCTGTTTGAATACGGTCAAGGGTTCCAGAGCGTTTAAGAGCCTGACGAATTGCCTTTGGAATATCCCTAAGGTGTTCGTCGGAAAAGGTTTGACGAATTCGTGCTACTTTAGGTAACGAAACACTTTCTAACAATTCAGCATAGTTTCCCATTTGTTCACCTTCTCGCGCTTATATCACCACAGCCGAAATTTCTTGTCCGAGTTTTTTAGCCATGCGGGTTATCTCAGCATAGTTTTTGGTCTTAAGCCAATCTTTTTTAACCAATCCACTTCCCATACCCACCGCTACAGCACCCGCTTCAATAAAGGCCGCAGCATTCTCGGGTGTGATTCCACCCGTTGGGATAAAAGGAATGTACGGGAAGGGGCCGCGCAATTCCCTCAGATAGCTAACCCCTAAAGAACCTGCAGGGAATAGCTTAACTATATCTGCACCGCATTCCATAGCAAGGAGTGCCTCTGTCGGAGTCATCACTCCTGGGATGGCCATCCGTCCATAGCGATGCGCGATCTGAATCACCTCAGGACGAACGACCGGAGAAAAGAGAAAATCTGCTCCTGCCTCAATCGCCTCACGCGCAGTTTCTGTATCAAGGACTGTCCCTGCCCCCACTACCAGGCGTGGTTCCTTAGTTTTAAGAGTATTTATGACGTGCCAGGCATTTGGAGAGTCAGAGGTGACTTCAACCATAAAGATTCCAGCTTCCATCAAAGCCTGGACAGTATCATAGGTCTCTTGTTTATCAAAACCACGCAAAATCGCTAAAATTCCATTTTGCCAGAGCCTATCTTTAAACATTGTCGGTTCCCTCCAGTTTTCTTTTACCCCTTTACCGCGCCAGCCGTTAAACCACTGATAATATACTTCTGCGCAAACAGGGCTAGAATCAGAACGGGGAGTGTGATCACAACCGCTGCAGCCATCAATCCTCCCCAATTGATGGAGGTGTATGACAGAAATGAAAAGACAGCAATCGGTAGCGTTTCTGTTTTTTGTCCAGAAAGCACCAGTGAAAACATAAAGTTGTTCCAGGAAAAAACAAAGGAAAAAATAGAAGAGGTGATAATTCCCGGTCCGGAAATCGGTAAAACGATCCGCCAAAATGCTCCCTGAATGGTACATCCATCTACCCGAGCAGCCTCTTCTAATTCCGAAGGAATATTTTCAAAGTAGGAAACCATAATCCAGACGATAAAAGGCAAACCCACCAGCATATGGCTTAAGATCATGGAAGTGTAACTATCAACGAGACCAAGTTTTGAGAAAATAATGAACCACGGTATCAGGAAGGTGATTCCCGGAACGATTCGGGCAATTAAAATGGTCATCCCTAACTTGTTTTGGTGATACCGGGCAATTGAGTACGCCGCTGGTAAACCCAGCATCAATGAGAGAATAGTTGAGGCTGCTGCTATAAAAAAACTATTAAGAATGAACTTCATGAAGCTGTATTGTTGAAAAACATCTAGGTAGTTCTGGAATGTTGGCTTGAAAACAAAGATATTATCACTGGAAAGAATTTGCTGTTGGGTCTTAAACGAGGCCAAAATCATCCAAAAAAAGGGGAACAAAAAGGCTAGAACCACTGCTACGAGCAATAACCGTTGCAAAGATTTGACTGGATCCCTACGTTTTGACATACCTTAAGCCCCCCAGCGTTTCCTGGCTGAAACCAGGAGCGTACTCATACCAAGCACAATCACAAAGAAGATCATGAGAAGTGCCGAAGTCATACCTAATTGAAAATAAGAAAATCCTTGTACGAAACTATAAATGTTAATGGTTTCCGAATTAAAATCCGGTCCTCCTGCTGTCATAGCATAAATAATGTCGAAGGTTTTCAATGCATCAATCGACCGGAGGAGTACTGCAACCAGAATTGTCGGTTGTAAGAGAGGCAAGGTGATTTTGGTTAGTACTTGCCACCTTGTTGCACCATCAACCATAGCCGCCTCATAGGGCTCGGTCGGTAAGGAAGACAAACCTGCTAAAACGACTAAAGCAATCATTGGAGTCCATTGCCAGACATCGACAATTACTAGAGATCCCAGGACCTGTTGTGGTGAAGCCAACCAAAGTTGTGGCGGAATATGCAAGAATTGAAGTACCTTATTGGCGAAACCAATGTTCGGTTCAAAAATCAGCATCCAGACGAGCCCAATGGCTACCGGTGTCGCAATCATTGGCAAGAGAAACAAGGTCTTTAACGCGTTCTTTCCTTTAAAATCTTGGTTAAACAAAAGCGCAATGCCTACTCCCAAGGTCGTCTCAACAATGATCGCGGCAAAGGTGAAGGAGAACGTGCGCCACAGAGACGCAATAAAACGCGGATCGTTCAACAAAAGGGTTTTATAATTCTCCAGTCCCACCCA
>PKWS01000403.1 GCA_003132105.1 Desulfosporosinus sp. | reverse complement strand
GTGCAATTACACTTTCAGTCGGTTTTTTTGTTTATGTGGTTAAGATTGAAACATACAGCTGAGAATGTCATCAATCATGCCTTTGGAATATAATACCATGAACCCGTGGAAGGAGGGGTAATAAATGGTGTTTTCACAAAGCAAGAGAGTGGAAGAAATGAACTATTTTGAACTTTTAGCTTGGCTAGGTATAGGCAGTTCTCATCCGGGAGGCTTCCCTGCTACTCAACAGAATCTAAACGCTCTGCAAGTAAAGACTGAGGAATATGTACTAGATGCCGGGTGTGGCAGCGGTCTTACCGCTTGTCACTTGGCCAAAACGATAGGTTGCAAAATTTTGGGAGTCGATATTAATCCTCAAATGATTGAAAAGGCAAGCCTAAGGGCGGAAAAAGAAGGAGTTTCTCATTTAGTGGAGTTTAAGGTAGCAGATGTTTATAATCTGCCCTTTGACGATAACCACTTTGATTTGGTAATAGGGGAATCTATTACGGTATTTTTAGACAAAGTAAAAGTGTACCAGGAGATCTATCGAGTCCTCAAGCCAGAGGGCAGAGTTGCTGATCTAGAAATGGTCCTGCTAGCTGAATTGCCCGCTAATCTTAGGATTCAGATGGAGGCCTGTTTCGGTTCAGGCACCAATCCATTGTCCCCTGAAGAATGGCTCAATGCTTTAGCACAAGCGGGATTCCAGGATGTAGTTATCAAGAATCCACAACGGATGAAGAAGAATGGCAAGGTGATCTTGAACGAACTCAAAAAGGATTGGGTGCTGGTAAAAGGTCTCGCGGAAAAGGCTGCTCAATTGCCAGGCTTATTTACCAGACTACAAAAAAATGCCGGGTTCATGAAGAAAAACCGGGGTTACTTTGGATTTGGTCTTCTCTGTGGGCGAAAACCAACTCCTCCTGATCCTCCCGCTCCTCCCAAGAAAGCANNCGTAAGTTAAAATACGGGTTCTCTCAGACATAAGCAGTCATTTTATAGCGCTAAAGGAAACTTGCTACAGGTGGAGTTTCAACATCTGTATTTTAGTTGAACTTATCCAAGGGCTTAGCGCCACTTAGCTTCCACTTAAAAAGTAGAGGTTTAGTGGCGGTTAGCCATCGGATAAATCTTTGAAGCCTTGATAAATAAGATCAAAAAGTTCTTCAAGTTCCTGTTCCTCGACACACGAGAAGGCAACGCGGACATCGCTTTCTCCAAGTGATATTATGCCCACACCATATTGATCGAGAAGGTGATTGCGCAAGACTTCTGCCTGTACTCCTTTGAGTTTAAGACACATGAAGTACCCTGAATTAAACGGATAGTAGTCCCAGGCGTCGAGATATTTCCCCTGATCGAGTATCTGTTTGACTTTACAAGCTCGCTTCCTTAATACTTCAAATTTTTCTTGTTTCTGGGTTTGGAAATCTGGCGATTGAAGTGCATTTAAGACGAAAGTTTGTGACGGATGAGAAGCACTAGAAATCGTACCCCTAATAATACCTAACGTCTTTTTTTCTAAGGCATTTAATACCGCTGGATGCTCACACGCATAGGTAATAAATCCAACACGAAAGCCCCAAACATAGTCCTCTTTCGTAGCGCCATCCACTTTAATCGCTAATATTCTGGGATGAATATTAGCGATTCGGGCAAATAGGGATTCCTTGATGGAGTTTTCGTAAAATAGCCCAAAGTAGGCATCATCGATAATAACGGCCAAATTCATTCCTTGTTGAGCGACTTCTCTCAGTGCATCAGCGATCTCGTTTGCATCTTGTTCATTAGGAGTGTACCCGGTGGGGTTATTTGGGAAATTAAGTAAGACGATAGCTTTTCCATGGTCTTTCTTGCTAAGTAAAGCTTCTTTCATGCCTGTCGTATTGAAGGTTCCTTTTTCAGTATAGAAAGGGAATGTGATGGTTTTCGCACCTCTGCGAACCCCAAAGATAAAGTTATAATTACCCCATAACTTGTCAGGCGAAATCAAGAGATCGTTTTCATCCATAAATAGATCAGCAACAATACTTAAACCATGTGTTAACGCATTAGTAACAATGGGATTACTAAAGGATTTACCCTTTAAAGATGGGTTATCGATTATCATTTTTTCTCGCCAAAGCTGCCTCAGCTCAGGTTTTCCTGCAGGAGGAGCGTAGGGATAAAGGTCCTTAGGATCGTAACTAGCTAACGTTTCTTGAATTAACGGCAAGAACATCGGCCGATCTTGTTCCGTCGCAATTCCTATCGTAGCATTAAAACGATGAGCCTTCTGCTTAGCCTCTGTAGATTGAGTTAGGATCCCCTTCGGGAAGTACAACTTCTTACCGAGTTCCGATAATAATTCGTAAACATGAGAATTTCCTTGTATTATCTCGCGATTTAAGTCTTGGGCTATCTCATTCATCAAGCTCTCTCCCTTACTAAGAAAAGTATCATTCATTTCCCATTTTTCTGTATAGCTTAAGCTCACTTCGCTCGATGATTCAGTGGGGGTCTCCAACCCTCCCCCACTGAATTAGAAGGAACAATAATGAATTGTGCCGAATTCAGCTCCCACTCTTATAGAAGTGGGAGACTTCTTCTGGCACTTGGTTAAATTCTACACTAAAATAGTTATTTCCTCCACCATTAATAGTAAGGGTGCTAGCAATAGGGTTTCGTCCTCTTTTATATACTAGTCAGAGAGTATAACTGTCTGTACCAGTCATATTATATAACTTTCTGGAAGCATCAGTGCATCTTATCTAATGTTTTTTTT
>PKWS01000377.1:3884-4293 GCA_003132105.1 Desulfosporosinus sp. | reverse complement strand
ATATTAAAGTAGATTTGCATACGCATACCGTTGCAAGTGGACATGCCTACAGTACCCTTACTGAAAATGCGCTGGCGGCCTCTCGCAAAGGGATTAAATTGCTTGGCATGACGGATCATGGACCTACTATGCCGGGCGCACCACATCTCTATCATCTTGGAAACATGGCAATTCTCCCAGAAGAACTGTACGGGGTTCGCATTTTACCTGGAGTAGAAGCAAATATCACAAACTATGATGGAAAATTGGATATTCCCATAGAGTATTTGTCTCGGATGAAAATCGTTCTCGTGGGACTCCATGAGATCTGTTACCCGGGAGGGACGTCTGAACAAAATACAAAGGCGTATATCAAAGCCATGGAAAATCCTTATACTGATATGATGGTTCATCCTGGAAGACCGTATTT
>PKWS01000377.1:228-3857 GCA_003132105.1 Desulfosporosinus sp. | reverse complement strand
CAGTATAAAGGGCCCGTTATTTTGGGAAGTGATGCTCATTTTTGGGATCGGGTCGGTGATTTTAGCCACGCCCTCGAATTAGTTCATGAGGTAGGGATTTTAGAGCATCAAATCCTTAATACTTCCCCAGAACGAGTGCTGGAATATTTAGCGACACGCCGCAAAAACCGCCCACTTATCGCATAGAGGTTAAAATTTCTTTGGTACACAGCACCAATTCCTTCCATATATTGTAATGAAGGGAAGGGATTAAGATGTTCGGTAATCAGCCAAGAAGCCTTAACGGAGAACCTCTAAACATGGGAATTTCCATATACGCACCTATTAGTTCAGTGCCCGGGAGTTCCTCTCTTTTATTTGCTCAACCGCTCTTAACAGGAAGTGTTTTTGCATCAACCGCTGTTTTAATCGGCTCAGAACTCTTCCTCTTCATTGCAAGGCGCCTATTCCACCTTGAAAGCCTACCTATTTTTGACGGGAACAATGGACAGACAGTTCAAATGCCTCTTACTGAGCTTCAAGAGTTCTTGCGCTGGATGGCAAACGGAATCGGTACGGGTCCTTCAAATTTAAACCCAGTAACTGATGGAGAAAATGGAAATATACTTTCCAATCAAGATAGACAGATTACTGGGATTCATAACACGGGCTTTGTAACTGTCACCACCCCAGAGGCACCCCTTATAGTTTCTATATATGTCTCTGCATCCTATTCAAATGATCCATTTACGCCCGCCGTTACATTTTTTATCCCTATATTCACGTTTCCCGGAGTAACAGGAGCGCTACCACTTCTTATTCTTGGATTGCTTTCTACTATCTTTGTGCGAGCGGTTGTTCCACCAGAATCTACGGGCTCAAAGCCACTTCCTAAACCTGAGACGAGGATCAGTAATCCTCTAACCTATTCAATGAATGATTTTCTGCGATTGCTCACTAAGTTCAGAAAAAAATCTCGTGACAATTAAATAAAAATGCTAATTAAATGTATTATTTACTCACGAGATAGTCACTATAAGAAGGCAATCTGCCTTCTTAATCGCAGTTTATAAGGTGAAGTATATTTGTNNCAGAAGTAAAGGAGGTGTGGTACTGTGGTTATTAGAGAAAAACATGTAGATCGAGAATATATTACGGGAGCAATTGTACTTAGTTGTATACTAGTTATCATACTGTCAGTTGTGAGTATTCGGGTTTTAGATGTTAATGTTTCTAACATTGAATTAGTCGACTTAGGATTGTATACTGTTATTACCGATAACGGACCTATAAATGTTAGTCAGGATGATATTCTAAGAATTGAACGGACCTATAGCAAGGCTGCCATTACTGGCACACCTGTGGAACAAGATCGAATTTATACTAACAAGGGTTTTATATACATCTCTTCTTTAGATCCATTTTACAAAACAGGGCATCAACTTATTAATTCTATAGATTTCGAAGGAAAACCTGTATGGATCAGATCAAACAAAAGTGAAGCAACCGAATCCAAGCAGAGCTGGAATCAGCTACTTTATACCAATTTAAGAACTGTTCAGCCGTTTAGCTATGCGATTGGGACCCCTTCTAAACTTGCATCTCTTGTCTTCTTTGTTTTGTCCCTACAATATCTTGCACTCACCATTGGAGGGATGGCTTTATTGATCCTCATTTTTCCATTGAGATTAGTAACCTCGATACCTGCTCAACCATTTATGCAAGAGGACCAGGAATATAGCTCTTCAGAAGAAGTAATAGGAGCAGTCGCTAAGTAACTTAATACTCTGACTCTGACTGGAATAAAAGCGCTCTACCGGGAGCGCTTTTATTCCAGTCAGGGAAACTAGATTCCATTGTAGAAAGATTAGGGTAGCGAACTCGCTTCACTCGATGATTCAGTGGGGGTCTCTACCCTCCCTCAAGAAGGTATAATAATGAATTGTGCCAAATTCAGCTCCCACTTTTGAAGTGGGAGACTTCTTCTGGCACTTGGTTAAAGAAGCTTCATGAAATGAGTGATTCAGAATGAAGAGGGCTATATTAGTATCAGGAAAAGCTTCTTTAAATCAGGAAATCAAATCTATGCTTCCACTGGCAAGTTACCAGGTCCTCGCTACGACAGATAATGGGATGGAAGCTTTACGTCTCGCCCACCGATTCGAGCCTGATTTAATCATTATGGGGTGGAATCTACGTGGCCTTAGTTCATCTGATGTTCTTCAAAATCTCATCGTTCAGCATCTTTGTCCTATCATTGTTGCACTTTCCCAAGAAGAACATCATGTTTTATCAGAAGTCATAAACGAAGATGCCCACAACGTTCTACTTTATCCATGGCGAGTGCATGAAATGGTAGCTGCAATTCAACTTGCAGAGCATCGTTATACACGTGAGTCAGAAAACTCTCAGCAAATTCAACGTTTGGAGGAAGAACTTAAAACGCGTAAGTTTATTTTTCAGGCCATGCTTTACCTTATTCAACAACAAGGATTTACTGAGCAGTCTGCTTATGCTGCTCTACGCAGACAGGCTATGTCTTCGCGCAAATCCTTACGTGTGGTTGCTCAAGACGTCCTCAAAGGCTTATGGTTACCCGAACGAGTCGAGTAATACTAAAATAGACGTTGACAGAAAGGAGTCTTTTTAATGAAAGTATTGGTTAAACACATAAAGGGGATGCACTTTCAGGGTGAAGGAAGTTCCAAAGTTATCACGAATATTGATACTAGCGTCACTGCTGGGGGAACGGGGCATGGAACCAATCCCATGGAACTGCTATTAATTGCGATTGCAGGCTGTAGTGGGATGGATATTATATCAATTCTCGAAAAAATGAGGGTCAAAATTCAACGCTTTGAGACGATCGTAGAAGGGGAGCGGGCTAGTGAGCATCCGCGCGTATTTAAAGACATTGAAGTCGTTTATAAGTTTTGGGGCGAATCCCTTGCGGAAGAGAAAATACAGCGTGCAGCTCAACTTTCGATGGAAAAGTATTGTAGTGTTGCCAACATGATTGACAAAGCTGCCAATCTTACCTACCGGATTGAAATTAATCCAACTCTTGAATTGGATCATTGACAATTCTTATTACATCTCCTTGGGAAATTAACGCACCCATACAGTGGAATAATAAGAGAGGGGAGACATTTGAGATGTCTCCCCTTAGCGCTGAGCCAACGGATTAATTATAAGTTTTAAGTTTTATTGTGGTGAGCCTACTTTATTGATCCCTTAAGTTGGGTTTCCAAGTTGTCGAGCAATGTGCGGATTTGATTCATTTGATCAGTTATCGACGTCATGTTCGGTGCATTCTGACCAGTTGGTGTTTGGGCTTTAGGTGACGGAACAGGTGTGCTTTGTCCAGGTGTTGTAGGTTGAGGTGTCCCGTCTCCAAAGAGTTGTGTTAAGGCTGAACCTAAGTTATCGGTCATCACTAAATGATCTTGATAAGCGAGAACGACTCGTTTCATTTCTGGTATACTACCGCCTTTATCCGATTGNNGCTAAGAGATTTCCTCGAAGTACGCTTGAGCCTTTTTGATCCCACAAGGAAAGCTGTTTCGATATTTCTGGGTCTTGGTCTATTCTCGATTCGATTTGCAATGGACCGTCAATCTCAATATTCTTAGGTAGTTTATAAAGCAATA
>PKWS01000377.1:0-198 GCA_003132105.1 Desulfosporosinus sp. | reverse complement strand
GGTTTAGCCTCTCCCGGGATTTTCATGATGGTGTAATAAGGAGCTACGTTTTGGGGTTTTGCATCAAAGAGTTCCTTGGCAATATCCCAGGAATCTTCTTTATTATAGAAAACAGAAGGATTTGTCATATGAAAGGTTTTAAGCATATTGCTTTGAACGTTAAAAAGTGTTTCAGGATATCGGAGGTGGCTCTTTAAG
>PKWS01000007.1 GCA_003132105.1 Desulfosporosinus sp. | reverse complement strand
CCAAAGCCCATAAAACTTATCCGTATATCGGGTAAGCTGCAAAGCAGAACGTAGAACCTCCTTATATTTAGCTTCAGATACTATGAGGTTTGCTTCACTCAGGTCTTCGAACAAACGGCCGATAATCGTTTGGTAAAGTTTTGGCCACCGCAGAAGCATGCGCGCAAAATTTTCTGCATCCAAGGCTAAAACTTGGCATTTCTCTAGGCAGAGAATTGTTTTTGATGCGGCCTTACCGTTAAGCAAAGAGAATTCACCAAAGGTATCTCCTGGCCCCAACGTATTGACACGCCACAAACCATGTCCTTCTTTTTGAACCATAACATCCGCTTTTCCCTTGATTAGAATATAAAAGGAATGCTCTTCCTGACCCTGCTTGATAATCTCGGAACCCAAATCATAGTTTTCCCATTGAAAGTCACTAGCAAGCTCCGCTAATTCAGGGGATGATAAATCAGAAAGCAACTCAATATTTGATAGACTATAAATTTTATCGTCGCTCATATGCCCTCCATAAAGTTTTAAATATTTGAACATGGAAATACTTTCTTATTTATAATAACTATAACTTATAAGGATCCTTCTGACAACACAAACTTCTTTCCATTTCAGACGATGCAATCTCGGAGTAGTATCGATAACCTGCCTATGAATTAAAGCTTGCGATTTATTGATAATCTATAGATATTATTATATAATATCTATAGATTATCAAATTAAACAAGGATGTGTTTGTTGGATGAGTATTTCTGAACTATTTTGGAATGCATCATTTGAAGACCTCAAATGTGGCTATGTTCAAGAAAGTGACCATTATGTATGCCTACTCTGTGGTGAGAAAATTGAGAAAGGGATTGTCTATCCAGAGGAAGGGGTTCTCTATGAAGCAGGCAGATATATGGGCATCCATATAGTTAAGGTTCATCAATCCGTGTTTGAATATTTAACCCAGATGGATAAAAAGGTTACGGGTCTTACAGAGCATCAGACCAACCTTATCCGACTTTTTTACCAGGGAAAAAGTGATGGAGAAGTACAAAAGGAAATGGGCATTGGTAGTCCCTCTACGATTCGCAACCACCGTTTTGCCTTAAAGGAGAAAGAACGTCAGTCAAAGGTTTATTTGGTTATGATGGAACTTTTAAAAGAAAAGGGTAAACATGCTACGTCCTTTTTAAGCCCTCCTAAAACTGCGAAAATGGTGGATGACCGTTATAATGTTACCCAGACAGAAAGTGTAAGATTATTAAAGACGCTCTTTCCCGAGGGCACAGAAGGACCCTTAAAGACCTTCTCTATCAAGGAAAAGAATAAGTTAGTTGTCTTGCAAGAAATTGTAAAGCGGTTTCGAGGAGAACAGAACTATACTGAGAAAGAAATCAATCAGATCTTGAAATTAGTTTATCCTGATTTCGCGACCCTCAGAAGGTATTTAATCGAATACGGCTTTCTTGATCGTACGCCTGATGGAAGCCAATATTGGCTAAGAAATGATTCCGTGAACAAGGAGGAGACAACGATGGATCGCAAACAAGAACTTAAACAACAATACAAAGAAACAAAAATCCAGGCTGGTGTCTATCAAATCAAAAATACCAAAAACCTAAAAATATTAATCGAAAGCACCTCGAATTTAAAGACCATTAATGGGAAACAATTTAGTTTGGAGATGGGTACGCACCAAAACAAGCAACTCCAAGAGGAGTTGATAGAATTTGGTGCAGAGGCCTTTGTGTTTGAGGTATTAGAAATCTTAGAAACACCAGAAGAGGGCTATTTTGATGCCAAAGACTCCTTGAAGAAACTTAGAAAAAAATGGTTGGATGAGCTTCAGCCCTATGGAGAACGTGGCTATAATCTACGAAAACCTGGGCATTCGCTTCATGAATCTTGAATACCTCTGATATCCCATTTCATTTTTTACTTCCCTTCTCGAAGTTCCATTTCGAAGATCATCTTTTGAAGATGAGGGAGAAGAACCTGGGATTTTTGATACATAAAAAATCATCCTTTCTGCATTACTAGTATTTGGCAGAAAGGATGATATCATGAATTAGATATCTTAGTTAATTCGAGAAAAAGCCACCACGCAGCGGTTTAGTACAATCTGGGTTATCGGACTCAAGGAGTAAAATAAAGGTAAATTATTCATTGTGGCGAAATGGATTTAGATGTGTTATAAAGTTTTTTCACACGAACTAGTTAGTGTGAAGTCTATTCAGAGTACAATTAGCGAAATTCGTTAATTGTACTCTGAAATCATATGCAATTTGAGGGAGGAAAAGGGAATGTCTTTTGAAGATGTATGTTCTATCTGTGGAAATCAAGCAAGAGTCGTTGGATTGGGACCAATGGACCAGTACCATAACGTTGACTGTGGGACATTCGGCTCCTATTCAATTTCAGACGTAGCAAGAGATTTTGTTTGTGAAGATAAAAATATTCAGCAACAAAGAGTCAAGGTCTCTTCATATTTAAGGGAGCGGACAATAAAGCATTTGGAGAAAATTACTGTAGTAGTGGAAGACAAAAGTGGACAACCAGTCCCCAGAATAACATTTGAAGAAATTGTAGAGTCGTTTCCTAAGAAGCTAGCTGATCGTATCGACAGAGCACTGTTGAACCTAGCATCAATGTCAAGTTTTTCAGGTGACAAGGTGCGATTAGATAAAAAGGACTATCCAATTTTCTTTCCGGACTCGTTAAGAATTGATGCAACTTTCTTCATTATGGAGCAGCTTGTCACAGAGAATTATGTTATGGATTCAGTTTGGAAGAAAGCGATTGAAAAAGCAATTGTAGATGCTGGTTTTATCCCAAGAAGAATTGATAATAAAGAGCATAACAATAAGATTTGCGACGAAATAGTAGCGGAAATAAGAAAGAGCAAGTTTGCAGTTTGTGACTTTACAGGCCAAAGGGGCGGTGTTTATTTTGAAGCCGGTTTTGCATTAGGACTTGGGTTACCCGTTATTTGGACTTGTAAAAGCGACGAGGTAGACAAACTGCACTTTGACACTCGGCAATATAATCACATTGTTTGGGATAAAGAAGAAGATCTATATGCGAAGCTATTTAATAGGGTCAAGGCTACCATTTTTTAAGTAGTCTTTGGGGGCATATGACTTCAAATAACACATAGATTTAAACATTATGCACCCCATTAGAGCGCTAGGGAGCTATGCATATCTCTATACAGTAAAGGAGCTTTTAGGTATTTGTAGAAATAGACCCCAAAAGCAGATAGGGGGTAATATTATGAAAAAGAAATTCAGTGGTGCTTATTTAGTTGTATTGTTAATTATATTGTGTACTCGTGTACCATTTAACCTTATGAAGTCAACAATAAGCTCTGCAAATGTAGAACATTTACTCTTTGAGCGTAAAATGGGGTATGGTTCAGTTTGGTATAGTTTTGTAGATAAAAGTGGAGGATTTTTTACCACTTCTACTGGTAGGACTAATGGATATATTGCAGTTATTGACTACAAACAGTTAATAATTCAAATTTTAATTGTTACAATGATATTTATAATCATATATCTATTTTTACCCAATAAATTCACACAAAGGCAGCAAAGCAAATCCCAGCCAGAGCAAAAACTCGATAATTAGGCAATAATTTCTCGCGACCTGGTCTGTTTAGACAGATAGATAAAATGAAGGTGTAAATGGGTATGGAAGTCCGTACGACAGGCCAGTCATTTGATTGCAACTTTACGTAATCATGTTACTTGCTACCCCTAAAGGGGTTTTACGATTGCTGCTTTATGTTATCTTCGATCCGATCCGCTTCAACCTGATTTTTGATGTACTTTTTGATCTCTTCCTCATTCCTCCCCACCGTATTGACATAATAGCCTTTCGCCCAAAAATGTCGATTGCCTTTCTGCCTAAACTCTGGGTGTCTATCAAATATCATCAGTGCGCTTTTTCCTTTTAAGTATCCCATAAATTCAGAGACACTTAGTTTAGGCGCTATTTTAACACATAAATGCACATGATTCGATACAGACACTTCCTTCTACAATTGCAACTCCTTTATACTCGCACAGCTTTTTGATGATCTCTCGGAGATCGGTTCTCAGTTCCCCGTACATCACTTTTCGTCTGTATTTAGGAATGAATACGATGTGGTACGTGCAATCCCATTTCGTATGTGATAAACTCGAATTGTCTATTTGGATGCCCTCCTCTACTGCTGACTTTGGCTTGCGAAACCTTCGTCAGTATAGCAGAAGAGGGCTGTTTTATCATATTCATCGGTACTTCCTATTCGG
>PKWS01000022.1:404-4267 GCA_003132105.1 Desulfosporosinus sp. | reverse complement strand
TGCAGGAATAGCCGCTACTGCTGCTTTAGCTTCCACTGCGGGAATAGCCGCTACTGCTGGTTTACCGTCCATTGCGGGAATAGCAGCAACTGCTGGTTTAGCTTCTACTGCAGGTTTAATTGCACTTTGAATGGCATCTTCTTGAGTCTGGGTAATTGTACCGGCTTTTACTAGACCATCCAGAACGGTTTTAACATCGACTTTAGCTGGTGTAACTTCTTTAGCTGTTGTCATTGCACTTTTAATAGCATCTTCTTGTGCCTGGGTAATTGTACCGTCTTTTACTAGACCATCCATAGTAGTTTTCATTGCACTTTTAATAGTGTCTGCTTGAGCTGGGGTAATTGTACCGGCTTTTACTAAGCCATCCATGACAGTTTTCATATCGACTTTTGCTGGTGTAGCTTCTTTAGCTGGTGTGATTGCATTTTGAATCGCGTCTTCTTGAGCCTGAGTAATCGTACCGGCTTTTACTAGACCATCTAGAACGGTTTTTAATTCACCGTTATGATGTCCTTTATTAAATTCGCCTTTAGCTGAGTTGATCTTTGGAACCGTGCCTTGAATGGCGTCTTCTTGAGCCTGAGTAAGTATGCCTGAAGTTAAAAGACTATTCAAACGGCTTTTGAACCAGCAGTGAGCTTCACCTGATTGTGTCTGAGAAAACTTTGGGGCTTGTACTGTATTACTACTTGTCGTATCTGCAAAAGCAGCAGTTGCCGATAAAAGTGTTGTAATAGCAGTAGCTATGATAATTGTTTTTGTTTTCGTTTTTCTTATCATTTTGAAATAACCTCTTTCCAATTTACATTAACTCAATATATCAATGGTTTGTGGCCACGGCCTTTCCATTTACAATAACTCAAAATAATATATTAGAGTACAAGCATACGCATCACCACCCTTCACCCCTTTTTTGACAGCTAATTCAAGCGTTTTGGCTGTTAGCCTTAGCTATCACTGGTATGGCCCTTACATTGCTTCCCTTTAATGCATTTGCAACTTGCACCTGACAACTCGATTGGCTGGTGCAAGTTGTCTTTAGGTTAATATAAACTTGTGACCATTCTGTGTACTTTGTAGGGTGACTATGTGAAGGCTTATAATGGAAAATATGAGAAAGTTACATTTATAAAACTTAAGTAGCCGAAAGTAAACCGGGAAGGTCGACCGATTCGAAACACTGGAAGACAACATCCTACTCAACGTAATGGCAAGTGGAGCAGGACCTCCCCAGGGTCGAGAAGTCTTGAAGTTACATGGGATGGGACAAAGGCCGTTGATTGTCTATGGGTAACAGTATCCCCACAGGGAGGATGAAAGATGGGGCAATCAGTTCGGACCGTCCATGGATAGGACGGGGTGAAGTCTTAGCAAACAGGATAGTAGGGTAATGTGTCGAAGTAGGTGTAGGGGGACAGTATTCCCGGCAAGATCCACTACAAGGGTTTTGTATAAGAAAGTAAAAAATATAGGCGTGGTATTATGAGTCAGCCAAATAAGTTAGTAGTGGTTTGGACTAACGGAGATAGGGAAGTTGCTGTACGTATGGCTTTTATGTATACACTTAATTCCAAACTAAAGGAATGGTGGAATGAAGTAAATCTAATAATATGGGGACCTTCGGCTAAACTCCTAGTGGAAGACACAGTGTTGCAGGAATACGTCAGAAAAATGAAAGCTGCAGGCGTGGAGTTATTAGCCTGTAAAGCCTGTACAGATAGTTATGGCGTTTCAGAGGTGCTAGAGAATATGGGCATAACAGTAAAGTATATGGGCTTGGGGCTTACGGAATTTTTGAAAGACGAAGACACAAGGGTCATTACTATCTAATTAAGATCAAAGCCCCATCTGGGCGAACCTCGTCGGGATGGCGTCTTGCGTAACAGGTACGTTGGAATATTGGTGGGGTGTGGGGTGACTGGTTTCGAGAAGTAAGACGATGGGAAGATACATTGGGGGCAAGTTATGAGGGCTTTCTTTGATATTGACGGTACACTGCGGTAAGGAAGTGGACTATGACTGATATCAACAGCTTTCCAGTCCACCCTGCCAACTGCTACATTCTCCTCTACTATACTAGAATGGGGTAAAGTCTAGCCAAAAGGAGTTGGGATATGTGACAGGTGAGGGTATCCTTACCATGGACGGTGTAATATAGTTAGACTGAGGCTTAGTGGGGCTAGAGGAAAGCGCAAGGGATAAACCCAAGGTCAGAACCGGACTCATGAAATCTTACTGTCCGTGATCGTAGGGAGGTTCTGGGAAATGTGGACTTGGAGTCTCTAAGGTGACTCGCACATTGAGTATAGATTTTCCAAGGTGCCTGATCATGAAAGACTAAAGGATGTTGGGGGAGTGAGATTATGGAGATTGTGTATAGCAAAACTAAGGAATTTACCAGTGAACAACTTCAGTCTTTGTTTCTGTCAGTGGAATGGAGTTCGGGAAACTACCCCGACAAACTCGTGGTTGCAATGAAAAACGCTCATAGTGTTTACTCAGCATGGAATGACGACAAGTTAGTTGGTCTTATAAATTGCTTATCGGACGGGATTATGACTGCCTACTTTCATTACCTATTGGTAAGCCCGGAATATCAAGATAAAGGAATCGGAAAGAAGTTAGTTGAACAAATGCTTCTAGCATACAAAGATTACGCACGCAAAGTATTAGTAGCTTATGATAGTGAAATTGGGTTTTACGAAAAATGTGGGTTCGAGGTGGGTAAAGGAACCCCTATGTTCATCACTTACTTAACCACCTAATTATTTAATGTCGAATAACAAACGGTATTCTAAGGTTCAAGTATGGGGCGCAACCAATTTGCGATGTTTTCAGTTCCGGATTTGCCATTGTATAATGGAGACGAACTAGTAGAAAACATCACGAATTTGGCATTATAGAAGTAAGCAAAGGAGATATAACATGAATATGAACTTCATAAAAAGAATACCGACTTCGGATGAAATAATAGAGCAGATCCCTTTACCAAATCATATTAAAGAGATTAAAGAATATAGGGATCATGAAATAAAGAATATTTTCGAAAATAAGGATAAACGGTTTATCCTTATAATAGGGCCATGTTCTGCAGATAATGAAGATTCTGTCTGCGAATATATTGGAAAGCTTGCAGTAGTTCAGGAAAAGGTCAAAGATTCAATTTTAATTATACCTAGAATTTATACAAATAAGCCTCGAACTACTGGTGAAGGCTATAAAGGAATGGCACATCAACCAGATCCCTGCAAAAAACCAGATTTATTCGAGGGAATAAAAGCTATTAGAAGAATGCATCTAAGATCATTATGCGAATATCACATGCCTGCCGCCGATGAAATGTTATATCCCGAAAACTATACCTATCTCTCAGACGTTTTGGGATATATTGCCATTGGGGCTCGTTCGGTAGAAAATCAGCAACACAGACTAACAGTAAGTGGCGTTGATATACCAGTTGGAATGAAAAATCCTACAAGTGGTGATCTGTCTGTAATGTTAAACTCTATTATAGCTGCGCAGCAGGGACATACTTTCACATATACTGGATGGGAAGTTGAAACCACAGGCAATTCGCTTGCACATGCCATTTTAAGAGGTGCTGTGGACTCTAATGGTAGAAATATTCCTAATTATCATTATGAAGATATGATTCACATCACTAAAGAGTATGAGAAACTACAGCTTTTAAATGCATCTATTATTGTCGATACAAACCATGCAAATTCTATGAAATGTTATTCTGAACAGCCAAGAATAGCAAGAGAAGTATTGATGAGTAGAAAATATGATGATGTACTAAGGAAAATGATTAAAGGTCTCATGATCGAAAGCTATCTAGAAGAAGGTAGGCAAGGTAT
>PKWS01000022.1:0-343 GCA_003132105.1 Desulfosporosinus sp. | reverse complement strand
AATTCCAAGATGATCTATCGTAGGGAGACCCCGCCGTGGTCTTTCTGTTTTCCAATCCAGCAAAAGACCGAAGAAGACTGTGCTCAGTGCGCACAGCTCGCAGTATCGAGCGTTGGCATCATTTGCATGATTAGTGTATACTGTATAAAGTTTTGAAACCCTAGACACATTTACCCTTGAAAGCTATAATTACAGTACTTGTGAGAATCGAGTGGAGCAACGGAGCTCTAAAAAGCGTTTTAATTTTATTTTAATTACGCTTTTTAGAGTTTCTTTTTTTTGGAAGGAGAGAGAATATTGTGACAACTTTAAACACAGGGGATATTTCTTTTGTATTTTTATG
>PKWS01000215.1:1777-8091 GCA_003132105.1 Desulfosporosinus sp. | reverse complement strand
ACTCATTCTTTTAAGGATTTCCTTACAATTGTAGAAGTATGATATAATTCAGGAAATTACTAATCTCCACCTGCCTCATTTTTTACAAGGAGGTATAAATTATGCCATCTTCCCTGAAGCCAACGAGTCCAAAAAGCCCAAAGAACCCAAAGCGCCCATCTAAACGTCGGATTGTTCTCTGGTCAATTGTCGGTGCAATGATACTTATGCTGATCGGCGTAGGAATTTTTATTGGAATTGCTGCGGCCGGCACCCCAAAATGGGACCCAGCAATGCTTCTTAACCCAAAACAAACATCCTTTGTTTATGACATGAACAACGTACAATTTGCTCATTTACATGGGGCCGAAAACAGCCAACCTGTCAAGTCTTCCGAAATTCCCGACATTGTCAAGAAAACATTTGTCGCTGTTGAGGACAAACGTTTTTACCAACATATCGGCGTAGATTTCATTCGGATTTTCGGCTCAGCTCTGAACGATATTCGCTCCAGAAGTGCTAAAGAAGGGGCAAGCACCATTACCGTTCAACTTGCCCGAAACGCTTTTATCAAAAATCCAACGGCAAAAACATTAACTCGAAAGATTCAAGAAATGATTCTTGCCATTCAACTTGAACACGAATACACAAAGGACGAAATCCTCACGTTTTATCTCAATAAAATTTTCCTTGGTGAATCGTCGCGCGGAATTCAAGCCGCAGCCAAAACCTATTTTGGTGTAAGTCTTAAGGATTTAAAACCGGATCAGGTTGCTCTATTGGCAGGTTTACCGCAAGCCCCAAGCCAATATGATCCTTTTGTTTGGCCCGATTCAGCCAAAACTCGGCGCACCACTGTCCTCGGAGTGATGAAGGATGCTGGAATCATCTCCTCCGCAGAGTATGATCAATCCAAAAACGTTCCCTTCACCTATGTTGAGAACCTAAAAAAAACCCTCGGTGGGGCTCAAAAAACAACAGTATACGATACGGCTATTAAATATCCAGCTATTGTAAATAGAGTCGTCGAAGAACTAGAAACCACTTATAATCTAACCGAAGATCAAATCTACAGCGGTGGTTTACAAATTTATACGACAGTTAATCCCAAAATCCAAGATGCTGTTGAAGCTGCATTTGCTGACCCAGCCAATTTCCCCAAGGGATTCGATAAGATATTGATCCAAGGCGCCATGACTGTCATTGAGCCTTCGACAGGAGCGATACAGGCAATGTCTGGTGGCCGGGACTATAAGAACCCCAATGACATGAACCGGGCCTGGAAAAGCGCACGGTCGCCCGGATCAACAATCAAACCGTTGGTCGTCTATGGACCGGCCATTGAGAAAGGTGGATATTTCCCAGGTACTGTTCTTGACGATATGCCTGTGAGCTACAAACAAGGAAGCGGAAAACCCTACACGCCTACTGATTTTGATACAATAGACAGAGGCTGGAAAGGCCTTATTACCATGCGTTATGCCCTTGAAGATTCTGTTAATGTCTATGCTGTCAAATTACTTAACCTCATTGGAATCGATTACGGCTGGTCGTTTGGTAAAGATAAACTTGGACTCCCTCTTAAAGACGAAAATCGTGTTTTGAGCTTGGCTTTGGGTACTCCAGATATATCTACGCTGGACATGACATCTGCATACGGGGTTTATGCCAACAATGGCGTTAGCGTCACTAGCCATACCATTGTGAAAGTCAAAGACTCCGAGGGGAATATCTTAATTACCCCTAAAATCACGAAAAACCGCGTGATGAAGGAAACCACAGCCTATATTATTAACGATATGTTACGAAGCGTAGTAACCGAAGGAACAGGTACTAACGCACAAATTGGAAACTGGGCTGTTGCGGGTAAAACCGGTACCTCTTCGTTGCCTGATAATCTTAGCAATAAGGCCGGTAATAAGGATGCCTGGTTTGCCGGCTATACTCCTAATTACGCAGGGGTTGTTTGGATGGGCTATGACGCTAACCCGAACCTTAATAATAATGAAAAAACTCCAGGACCCTATTATTTGCATCAAGTTCATGGTGGAGACTTTCCTGCCCGAATCTGGAAAAAAGTCATGACAGTCGCTCTTCAGGATCTCCCTGTGCAATCAAAGTTTACAATGCCCTCGGGGATTATCAGCGGTTCCTTTGATAAGAAATCAGGGTTACTCCCCAGCAGTTTAACTCCAGCCACGTTTATCTCAACGGAGATCGCTGCCGAAGGAGATTTCCCCACTCGGGTCAGTGATGTATGGATTCAAAAAAATGTAGACGCAGATCATCCGAACATGTTAGCATCTCCAAATTCAAAGAATACTTTAACCAAAACATTCCTGAATTTGCCCAGCCGGGATCCGTCGTGGACATGGCCTTGGGATGAGGTTCCCTACAAACCACCGACTGAGACGGCTCCTGATTCAGTACCTGTTCCAGATCCAACACTGCAACCTCCAATAAGTAATCCTCCACAAGTGGATCCCACGTTTCCCTCGCCCATACTTGGCAAGATCGTCTATAATGCAAATTTTGAGGCGGTTATCCCCATGACTGTCCCGCCAGCAAATACGGGGGATTCCACCATATTTTACCTTCAGCGTCCAGGCAAGACCGCGATAGAAAGCTTCCCCGTTAAGGCTTCGAACGCAGTATCAACCTCCATTACCATTTCACTTGCTGAAAACGGTAAACCTCCCATTGTAGGTGATTATGTCTTCTGGGCTGTTTTTCAAAGCCGTAGCGCCCCAGGGATCGTAGGGCCACCTTCTAATAGTGTTAAATTAACACTAAAATAAATTGATCTTTAACTTAAGAGGAGGGCAGAAGCCCTCCTCTTAAATAGAAACAGCACTTAAAACAAGGTTTTTAGTGCTGTTTCTATTTTTACCAAAGCCCTTATACTCTTTCATTTAATTGGGTCTTTCTTACTTTAGCTCAACAACAGTAACTCCAGAGTCCCCTTCTCCATATTCCCCTATCCTGAAGCTTCGTACATGTGGATGCCCTCGCAGGAAATCTTGTATGCCTGCTCTCATAGCCCCTGTTCCTTTACCATGAATAACGTAAAGCAGACCAATTCCACCAAGACTAGCATCATCTAGATATTTGTCCAGAGCATATGTCCCCTCCTCGACGAGCATCCCTCTCAAATCGATCTCACTGCGCATCGCCTCAGCCTTTTGAAGCCCAATGCTCGTTCCCTTAGAATATTTGGGTGGGATTTTCTTTTCCTCAGGGGCTAATTTTAATTCATTCAACGGAACCATGACTTTCATAATACCCGCTTGAACTAGAACTTCTCCGTTGGAATTTGGGAGCTTCAAGACTTGCCCTTTCTGCCTAATTTTCGTCATATGGACCGTCTGCCCAAGCTTAATCTCATTTGCCGATAATTCACTGTTGGGGCGTTTTACTTGCCGACCATTATCAAGCTTCTCTGATATACGCCGAAATCCCTGACGGGCCTTTTCTATATCTTGTTGTTGTTTGTTANNGCGCCAATAGTATTTCAAATTCCTCGTCTAAGCGAATTGTCTTTTCTTCCAGAGCCTTACTTTGCTTTTCTACCGCTTGCCGCCCTGTTTTGGCCAAATGCTTTTCTACTTCAATCTCCCGGTGGGTTTCTCCCAAGTTTTCAATGAGATCTGCCACTTGCATTTCCCGTTCCGTGACAAACGTAGTGGCTTTTTGAAGGACTCGCTCGCTTAAACCCAGCCTTCCGGCAATAGTAAACGCATTACTCTTACCGGGGATCCCAATTAACAATCGGAAAGTTGGGCATAAGGTTTCCAGATCAAATTCCACTGAAGCGTTTTTAACACGAGGGGTTTCATAGGCAAACGTCTTTAAAGCACCATAGTGAGTTGTTGAGACCGTTCGGCAGCCTCGTTCATGCAGTTCAGCCAAAATACCCATTGCGAGTGCTGCCCCTTCAGTCGGGTCTGTCCCAGCCCCAAGCTCATCGAGCAATATCAAAGAACGTCCGTCTGAGTGGTTAATAATTTCTACGATGTTTTTCATATGCCCGGAGAATGTACTTAAGGATTGCTCGAGACTCTGTTCGTCCCCAATGTCAGCAAAAATCTGGGTAAAAACCCCCATATGAGAATCGCTCTCCGCCGGAATGTGTAGACCTGACTGAGTCATGGCCGCCATAAGCCCGACTACTTTCAGCGCCACCGTTTTCCCCCCGGTATTGGGCCCAGTAATCACTAACGTATCAAAATCAATCCCGAGTTCTACAGAAAGAGGGACAACTTTCCCTGAAATCAGCGGATGCCGAGCCTGAACAAGCTTGACGTGTTGCCCCAAGACCAATTCCGGCGCACCTGCGTTCATTGCTTCACTCAAATGTGCTTTGGCAACCACCAGATCTAATTTGCCCAAGGCTTCATGAAGTTCTGCCACAGCATCACCACGCGCCTCAATTTGGGCGGAGAGCATTTGGAGAATTCGTTGAACTTCACGCTGTTCCTTCAAAATCACTTCACGCAGTTCATTGCCCAGATGCACCACGGGCATGGGTTCAATAAACAGCGTTGCACCACTCGCTGATTGATCGTGGACAATGCCTGGAAAAGCTGTCCGGTATTCCTGCTTGATAGGTAGCACATAGCGATCCGAACGTTGCGTAATAATGGAATCTTGGAGCATTTTCTGATACGAGGAATTCCGCAAGGTCCCCTCTAAGCTTTCTCGAATACGATGTTGCAGGCGAACCAGAGAACGCCTTAGCTCTGCCAGTATTGGGGATGCATTGTCCGCAACCTTACCATCTTCCGAAATGCAGCGGGAGATTTCATCCTCGAGATCCTTCTGTGGTTCGATAGGTAAGACGATCTCCCATAATCCAGGAAACTCCTCTTTGGATTCCAGAAGGAGTTGTTTTATTTTCCGCCCGACTCGCAGCGTATCTCGGATCTCCAGTAATTCCTCCCCATGAATTACTCCTCCGCGCAAACAACGCTCGATATAGAGACGGATCTCTTTAGCCCCACGAACTGAAAAAAGAGGATTTCCTCGTACGAGGTTCTTTCCTTCTTCCGTTTCTTGCAATGCCAAGCGTACCGATTCAAAATCGACAAAAGGTTTTAAGCCAACGGCAAGTTCCTGTGCGCGTGGCAGAATACAATAATCAGCTAAACGTGACAATACCTTAGGGAAATCCAGTTTGTTTAGGACTTTATCTTCAATTCCCATAGTTCCTCCTCTNNCTATAGCACGCCGCGGAAGAAATGCCCTTTTGTAAATCCGTCCGGGAAAAGAGAAGCTAAGTCAGCCATTCCCTCCTCCGACGTCCACGAGGCCCGCTTGCCTTCATTTAAAATATCCCACGCCTCAACAAACAAACGAACAATCCGCTCAACTTGCCCAGGAGTTTGTCGAGTCAGTTGCAAGCGAATAGTTGAAAAGCCCATGCGCCGAATTTGAGCAAGCTCTTCATAGAGGTTGAGGACCTTCACATTAAATAGATGCATCCTGCACTCTTGATCCGTCTCCACTGGAAAATCATAGCGCATCCGATCGCGTAGGTAATGCGGTTCTTGCACACACGTTCCGGCACAGTGTTGCCCCTTTTTCCCGCCCAACGTTGCTCCTACAGGACAGTATTCGCTCACCATCATCTCAAGATCTCCAAATGCCAGAAGTTCTACCCCCTGCCATCTCGCTAAATGGGCGAGTTGTTCGTGGTGCAGTTCAGGAGAAAGAGTCACTCTTTTTGCACCTAGACGCAAAAAGTAAGCAAGGCTGGCTTCATTAAAGACATTCAAGGAATAATCTAGTTCAAAAGGCCAATCCGCATCAATGGACCTCATGATCTCCAACTCTCCGAGGTTTGAAACCATCAGTTTCGGTTTTTCTGTCCACCCCGCCGCCTTATGAAGATCCAACAAAAGACTTGCACTCTGAGCCTCATTTAAGACGCGGGGTAAACGCCAAGCACAATCAATTCCGAGCCTTCTGCAACTTTCGAAACTAGTGCGAATCTCCTCCAGCGAAAATCCACGCCTGGAACGCCAATGTTCCCCACCAATGAGCACCCGCTTAGCTCCTGACTTTAGGGCAGCTTGTAGAGTTTCGATATCACTCACAGCCACAGAAATTTGAGGGCTGACACTACCCATTAATTTTGCCCGTTCTTCGGCCTGACGCTGTTTCCAGCGTTCGATTCTCTGTCCATACGTATGCCGATCGACCTTTGGCCGAGGCCTATCCTGTAGTAATTCTTCAACTGCTAGGCGACGCATTTCATTGAGATCACTAACCGGCAACATGATGCCCTCATCGACTTCCAACTCCAACTTGTCTAGCCAAAAGGGCGTTGTCCCTAA
>PKWS01000215.1:0-1680 GCA_003132105.1 Desulfosporosinus sp. | reverse complement strand
CCATCCCAAAAAACTCAATCTGCACGGTTTCTCCGTGTAATCCTTCTACAACCTCGGTCTGGTCTTTCCATATTTTATCGATCGTAACCCCTTCTCGTCCACGACCTGTCCAAAATTCAATCCCGTCGCCAGGGTGCAAAGCGGCCTCGAGCTTGAGCGATAATCGCCCAACGTCTAATCGTGCCACCCGCCCGAGACGAGTCCCTCGGTTGTTAGGGCGGCTATAGCTCATAAGTTCTGCGCCGAGGTTTTCCCTGAAATACCCGCTGGTAAAATCTCGGTTAAAAACTTGCAATAGTTCCTGATGCTCACCTGGAGTTAGCAAGGGAGCGACTGCACTACCTTCTACTTGATCTCCGATCCGGTTTAAGGCTTGCCGGTAGAGCCGAATCACGGTTGCCACGTACTCCGGTCGCTTCATTCGTCCCTCTACTTTAAGGGAACGAATGCCGATTTGCTTTAACTCGGTCAATTCCTCAGCTAAATTTAGATCTCGAGGGCTTAACAAGTGTTCACCCGAGTTCTTTTGGACTAAAAGGTTCTCTTTTTCTTTATTCACTAGTTGATACGTCATCCGACAAGGTTGCGCACACGTACCTCGGTTTCCGCTCCGCCCCCCAATAAAACTCGACATGAGGCATTGCCCGGAATAACCTATACAAAGTGCACCGTGCACAAAAACTTCAAGATCTAGCGGCGTCTTATCCGCAATCATTTTCATTTCATCGGCTGAAGTCTCCCTGGCCAATACAGCTCGGCAAAAGCCCAGCGCTTCCAAATGCTGAACTCCCCAACTTGTATTAACCGTCATTTGTGTGCTAGCATGGGTTTCCATTTCCGGAAGAATCGTATGAATTAACTCCGCGACCCCCACATCTTGCAGAATAACGGCATCAACACCAATTTCATGTAAGGCAAAGAGATAGTCCAACAGTTCTTGAAACTCTTGATCTGCAATCAGAATATTAACCGTCACATACACNNAAAAGTTCCAGAGGTAGGGTTTTCTTGATTTTTATATCATTCATTTAATTGTTACTCTCCCATTCCGGCCATTCTACCGGCTGATTAGACCAAACATAGTGCGTTGGGCTTGGACAACGACTTCATTATAAATGTTTATCTTAAATTTGTACAATTAGTGCGTCGAAAAAAAGCAGTGTACTCTTTACTGGACCCCGTTCTCTTTCGAGGTGGAATTTCAAGTAAAACATCAAAAGCAGTGTGCTAATTGACAATACAATTGGCACCATGTTTTTCCTTATACAATGCAGGTTTTATAGTAATTGATGTTCAAATTGGCAGGTTAATTGGCATAGTATTTAGAAATGTAATTACACAGTTACATCATAAAAATATATGCCAATTTCTTGCCAATACCTATGCCAATATCTATGTCAATTAATTGCCAATTGGCAAAGAAAACGAAACGCTGCGCAACGAATTGGAATTGCAGATAAGGTGTATGACATAAACGGCATTATTTATTTCAGTTAGTAATATAGATATATTTGGAAAACTATTTCGTATATAATACATATATCAGAAACGCTACGAACCTATTTCGGTTTCTCAACGTCAGTCCACCAGTCCGTATGGCTTTTGAGTGGCGGTCTCTGTTTTCGCTGGTCGTACAACGTTGAATAACCACAATATATACGAACAGAGCCTAATATTAAA
>PKWS01000012.1 GCA_003132105.1 Desulfosporosinus sp. | reverse complement strand
AAGAACGGAAGACTTGACCAATGCAAAGGGAGCAGTATGTCCGGGTAACGTCAAAACACCAATCAAACATTAATACAACTTAATTGTGATGCTCGTTTTTGAAAATTAGCCAAGAAAATGAGGTGCTCACGGGCGACAAATGCGCCGAAGATCCTTTTTGCAAGAGGCTCTGAAGTAATGACTTGATCGGCAGGAACTTTTGATTCATGAAAAATCTCCCCAAGTGCACAGAGTGCGGCTTTGGAAGGGAGTTTTCCGAGCCGGGCTTCCTGCTCTTGCTTGTCCATACTGGTGGACGAATGCGATGATCTGACCCCTCCTTTCCATGAAAAGGAGCTGGCGACCAAGTGCTTCTCATTGAGAAACCGGGCTATATTCTCTAGTGCGCTTTGACAATCTATTGGCCTTTTATATTTAGCCACCGCGATTTGAAGCGCACGGTTAAAAATGGCACCATTAAGTCTAGCGACTTTGGCTTCGGATGTTGATTCGACCATCGCTCTTTCCAAGACCCGCAGGGCCGCCATCCTATGCACGTAACCGTGTTTAAGTTTCTTGTCTGCATGCTCGCTACAGATAAAAGCTCTGGCAAAATCGCAGAAAGGCTGTTTAAATAACATATTTACACCCGATCTGTTCCAGGTGTCATTTTCGTTATTAGCCCACCACAGACTACGCTTGCTCGTTTCTCCTGGAATGCTAAGGGACTCCGTAATATCCCAACGAATAGAGTCCCAATCTATATCTTCGCCGAAAACCTTTGCTTCTCGACACGCTTTAACCAGATTTTCGAGGTTGATTTCCGGGCTATTCCTGTTCGGTGTGAATTGCGTCGTACTTCCCATTACTTACCCCCTTTAGACTGTTTTTTGGCCTGGCACTTCAGGATAACTTCAGCAACGGCGTAAATGTTGCGGTCAAGAGCTTCAATAATAAGTTTGTCGACATCCCTCAGGGCTATTAACCGTTCGCGTTCCTCAATAAGCGCAGTTCGCATTTCCTCATGAGGGCCGTCCTCGAAGGCATAAAATGACCCGGTAGGGCAGACGTAACAACCGGCCAGCCTTGCGGAACATGCCCCGAATTTTCCACAATTGCCGACATTTGCCACTTGGGGCAGGTCGGCGCCGTCGGCAGCTTTGGCAACCTGGTTATTACCGATAACCTCGCCGGTAAAGGCTTTGACAAATGGTGCATACTCCTCTGCTATGGCCTCATCTAGTCTTTCCATGAATTCGATGGATTTTTTCGTGTAAATCTTTGCATAGGCCGTTGTCGTATGACAGAGAGCTTTCGCGATTTCCCTGACAGGAACACCAAGTTCACCAAGTCGAGTGCCGAGCGTATACCGCAGTCGGCGAACGTTGGCCTTGATGCGAGCCCCCTTTTTTCTTAATGATGTTACATTGAGCCCACGTATTGTTTTTACAACCTCATCGCTCAGGGCACGCGGGTATGCATGGTGCTTGTAACCTTCCACGTTTGAATTATTCCAATGCGGGAACAGTGGAAGTTCGTCCTCCTCAGTACCATCATTTATTTCATCAGCAAATTCCTGCAATAAGGCCACTTTCCAATTCTCAAGCGCCACCCCAAGGTTGGAATGCATTGGTTTTTTTTCAAACGCTGCACGAACCGGGGAACCTTGCTTGCACATCGGGATGTTGAGGAAATAACTGTCCGAACCGTTTAATGTCACCTTCTCAAAATCCTTGATTTTCATTGCCGCATACGACTTGGGCCGGGCTCCGTATCCAATAAATAGCTTCACAAGGACGAGCTCGCGCCAGGAAACCTTTTCCTTAGCAAATTCGTTATTGAGCTTGGCTACCAACGAGGCCAGTTCCTGGTGATCGAAAGGGCCGTCGTTAGGGTCATTAGTTTGGACGTTGGCACCGATGTTCGGATTGGCCTTTAGTACGACCTTTTGCAGATATGCCATAGCTTCTGGCTCTATTAGTGGCATATCCAGTTGGTTCCAACGTTGCAGCAGACACTTGAGTTTTGCCATTTTATGGTCCTCGACATCATTTCTGCTTCTATAATTCTTGAGGTACTTTGCCTCTATGGAGGATAATTGCAGGCCGTAGAGAGCAGTTTGCGTTGCTGCAAAATGTCTGAACGTACTGTAATAAATATATGCAGTCGCGACGTTATTCTTTTCGAGGATGTCTATGAGCACTACTTTCAATGCGGCAACCAAATCCGCCACGCAAGGCAGGTCCGAGAAATTGAAGGTGGCTAGATTGGTGCAATCACCCGTGATAGCCCATTTATCGGTACTGGGGTCGAATGAAAATCCGTCGCGGGTTACCACCTCACGGGGCAGAGTCAGCCGCGAGTCATAGGAATCAGTTTTGCTGAACATTAGTATCTCCTTTAGTTCCGAGTGTTTCATCCTGGTAGTTAAGCAGTGCCCGGTTCGACCTTTTGGTAATTGCCTTATTGGCATATTTCTCCACCATTTTGGTGTTCTTTACCCAACCGCATTGTTGGATCATTGCTGAAAGCAGTGCTGACTCTCCCAGTTCATCCAATTTGTCTTCATAAAACCGCTCGCACCAGGTAAAGCGCAATACGTGCGCACTGACTCTACGAAGACCATCTGACAAATTAGGGACGCACCTTATGGTCTCGAAAATCTGGTTGGCTGCTGATTTGCTCAGTGGTTCGCCGGTCCCTTCGGCGACAAACACAAAATTATGATTTTTGCAACCCTCATATTCGTTGCGAAATTCATCTATATATTTTTTGAGTAGGTGGCGCAGTTCGTCACCAAGGAGAAGCTCCCGGTCTGATGTCTTGGCATTAGGCTCATTGGTTCGCGGATCATCGGGGTTATCCGGCCGGCGATAAATTTGTATTTCCCCTTTGCTGAAGTTGATATCGTCAACGCAGAGGCCCAAGGCCTCGGACTTCCGGAGCGCCAGAATCCTGCAAACCTTCATAAAAACATAGTTGCGGTATTTAGCGTGAGCATGTGAAAACGGGTTGTCTTTGGACTTCGGATCAATGAGCTTGAAGAACCGCTCATCGTCTTTGCGGCTTAATCCTTCACGAATCTCGCCAGTTCCGGAATTCCTGTTTTTAGCGGTGCATATTCCAATTTTGAGCCATTTGTTCATATCACTCCGGTTTTTCTCCAACGCCTCGGTCGAGCGACTCGTGTCAGGTCCCCCTCCTATAGCCATCCCAGCGAGCCAATCCAGGTATTCTATGATGTAGCTGAGAGTGGTGTTACTGGATTTTGGCGAACGGTATTGTGGCTGAGATTTTTTTTTGGCCAGCCGGCACTTTTGCTTTTGCGACTGCACCCGCCTTGGCTTTTTTGTGGAGTCCGGGATTTCAATCCCCAGTTCTACCAGTGCCTTGTGCCTCAATTTAACTTCAGCGCGCAGCAGGCCGGTTTCTTGGTAATCTAGAAATTTCGCTTTCGCCAGGAATCGTTCCTCCAGGTCAATTTGGTGGTTCCTCGCCCAGGCGTACAAATGCATAAGCGCATACAAGTTGACCTGGAGCGTGGCACTTTGCAAATTCTGCGGTCGAACCACGGTGGAGACATACACATTCGGGTAAAAAACCGGGATACAATTTTTCTTGCGGATTAGCGCTGGAACTCTTTCGCCGTCAATTTGCTGGAACACTTTTACTCTCATCTCTTCCCCCCCTTTTTTCATGTTTACATAAATGGATTTACGTTTATTACCACCCTACAACAAACCATAATGTAAAGATCCGTATGAAATAATCCTGCCATTACCTAATGTTACGTCCCATGCTTTACAAAGCACCGTTTTGCGATCTGTACACAGTTTCAGTCCGTAAAAAAATGTAACGTTAACTTTTCGTTAGTGGTATCAGTATGTTACAGGTAGCTTTCATTTTTTACGCCCAAATTTGTAAACCTTCGCCAAAATGGCCACCAAAAGTTTACACTTTTACAACATATTGATTCGCCGTCTTTTATTGCGGTCAACAGACAAAAATAACATTTTATGTTCATTTCAATAAAAGTTGCTGCGTAAACCCACTAAATCAGCGGAAGCATTGCTATACATAATCGTAATACTGTCATAGATTCATGTCAATAAAAAAATAAATGGTATTAATAGTGAAAATAGTAATTCATATCTCAAGCTAGTGTTCTAAAAAAATTTATCAAAGTACTCAGTTGTATGAGTACTGAGTGCTGCAACATTATTAACTCTGCAGCATCACTACTGAGTACTCTGACATATTATCAAGCACACTGTCGTAACACCACTGAGAGCTATAATGTTACGTACTCCGTCGTGATAAGACTGAGAGCTATAATATTACGTACACCGTCGTGATAAGACTGAGAGCTTTAATATTACCGAAAACGGGCTGTGTACTCGACGTCTGGGCTGGGCAGCGAATTTCCCTTGAATTTGTGGAAGCCCCTACCTTTCCACCAACAGCGGCGATCGTTAGGTCGAGGTATGGGGAAGATGTCTACGTACTCCGTCGTAGTAAGACTAAGAGCTGTAACATTACGCACTCTCTCGTATCACGACTGAGTACTCTGGCAAGTGAGCAAGCCTACTCCCGCTCAATAGCTTTCGGACATTCCGGGTGTGCCAGCGCGGAACCGCGCGAGCATCTGTGGGAAATGGGGGGATACTAGGGTGAGGGGTTGAAGGAAAAGTCCCTCCACAGGGCAAATTTGGCGGCTACATTTTGGCATCGACTCCGCGGGGAAATGGGGCGCAAAAAATAGCGCGGGCGTGTTAGGTAAAGCAGATGATCGGATGGAGCCAGAAATTCTTGGAAAATGTTCAGAATCAAGTTTAGACTGCGCGCATCAAATAACTTCCAGAATCAGACTCACGATCTTTTCCCTGGGATTTATTACCATAAAAAATCAGCGGTATGAGCACAGAGGAAGTTGGTGCGTTGATGTCAAGAGCTTTCACGCAACTCCGGACCGGAGCATTACCAACAACAGACCCGTCCTCCGATTGGTGAGTGCCTATTACTTGAGCAATCTGCTGAACACCCTGTCGCAGTGTGACGAGGTGCATGATTGTCAACAGATGGCGTGGCAGTTGTCCACAAAGATTGTGGATAGCAAGAGGCTTGTCTTTTCGGATTGGATAGCAGGCCATCCTCCAGGCAAAAGATCATCCTTCCTATGAAAACCACGTATGACGAATTTGAAAGCCTCTTGTCAGGCAGCATTCTTCGATCACGACAGAGAAACCTTGACCCACGATTTTAACCACCCGTACCTGGTAAAAACGGTGTCAGTATTGCCTCCGTATTACCATACATAATTACTCTTATGTGTGGTAATCGACCGCGAAAACTGCTATAAGAAATTTGTCACGAAAAGTTATGCCAGACCCTGTACCGGAGATACTTTTGGAAAAATTGCCGCGGGTACAAATCGAGCCGACCCATCTGACGCTTAGCCAGACCACCGACGTCATCAAAGCGGCGGCGGAATGGTTCAAGCTCGATGTGGCGAACGGCGACGCCAGGGAAGACACCATAAAGACCTATCTCTCCCAGATCAGACAGTGGTTCGCCTGGTGCAGGGATCAGGAGGTGGCTCCGGCGAGCGCGAAGGCGGACGATCTCAAAAAGTTCCGCGGCTCCCTGGTCGACCGCGGCGCGAAGCACTCGACCATTTCGCTGAAGCTGACTACGATTCGAGGAGTCTCCGGTCCACCGCCGCCTGGTAGAATCTTCGAATCGTAGTCAGCTTCAGC
>PKWS01000374.1 GCA_003132105.1 Desulfosporosinus sp. | reverse complement strand
TCGGCCATCCTTGGCCAGCGCATTAGTGCAACTAGGCGGCCGCCTTCGCTGAGGCTTGACGCAAGCGAAGTTTTCTATAAAAGCGAATTTATGATGTATTTAGGAGGTCACTATGAAAAAGGTACTTACCATAGCTGGTTCAGACTGTAGCGGTGGAGCAGGGATTCAAGCCGATTTAAAAACGTTTTCTGCTCACGGAGTCTACGGAATGAGCGTGATTACAGCTGTCACCGCTCAAAATACCCAAGGAGTCTTTGCGATAGAGGATATATCGAGAGACGTCATAGCTAAACAAATCGAGGCAATATTTGACGATATTGAGGTCGACGCAGTAAAAATCGGGATGGTTTCCCAAGTCCAAACCATTGAGGTGATCGCCGAGCAGTTGAGACACTATTCACCCAAAATTATCGTTCTGGACCCTGTGATGGTATCGAAGAACGGCTACCACTTGCTAAACCCAGTAGCGGAAAAAACTTTGATTAAGGAATTGTTGCCCATGGCAATGGTTGTTACTCCTAATATCCCAGAGGCTGAGGTTATGACCAACATGTCTATCCGGACACTCAAGCAAATGGAAGAGTCCGCCAAGGCTATTTATCAAATGGGAGCTAAGAATGTACTTATCAAGGGAGGTCACTTAGAGAACGAATCCACGGACATCCTCTATGATGGCCAGGAATTTAGTTATTTTTCTTCACCGAGGATTGCTACCAAAAATACCCACGGAACGGGCTGTACTTTATCGTCAGCCATTACCTCAAATCTGGCACTAGGGTGTACACTTAACCAAGCCGTCTTACGAGCTAAAGAATACATTACCATTGCCATTCAACATTCTTTATCAATTGGCAAAGGCGTAGGTCCAACCCATCACTTTTATACTCTTTACAAAAAGGCGGGATTAATCCAGTGAGTATATCTTCAAAGAATAACTTAAGCATGTTTAACTTTACAACCCTTTGGTTTGGCGCAGCAATATCTGTTGCCGAAATTTTAGCAGGCGGGTTGCTTGCTCCCTTAGGCTTTAAGATGGGGCTCTTGGCGATTTTGCTTGGACACTTAGTGGGGACAACTCTTCTGGTGTTGGGCGGAGTCATCGGAACCGCAGAGAGGATACCTGCCCTGGTCTCCACGAGAATTTCCTTTGGCCAGTACGGTTCTTACGTATTTTCCGTCTTAAACGTTATGCAGTTGTTAGGTTGGACAGCCGTGATGATTATAACTGGTGCCAGATCGGTTAACCAGATTACTAAAATTTTATGGTCGTTTGATCACCTGACAATCTGGAGCCTAATCATTGGAGCCTTTATTTTCGTTTGGGTTTGGTTAGGAAAAGATAGTGGTTGGAAAAAGGTCAACCATATTGCCGTTATCTTATTATTTATGCTGACAATTGTTTTGAGCGTTATCATTTTCCGTAGCCCTGAGTTGTTTAGTAAACCGGTTGCAGGAGGTATGGCGTTCGGCTCAGCCTTAGAATTAGCAGTGGTCATGCCCTTATCTTGGTTACCGTTGATTTCAGACTATACCAGATTTGCCAAGACAAAGCGGGGCGGGGCCGGAGGGAGCTGGCTGGGCTACTTTTTCGGCAGCAGCTGGATGTACATTATCGGCTTAGGCGCAGCCATCATTGCCTCTGATCCTGACCCCTCAGCTATGTTACTGGCTGCTAATCTTGGTATTGTAGCTTTAGGGATTATCGTCTTGGCGACGGTAACTACGACCTTTATGGACGCTTATTCAGCCGGGGTTACTTTTCTCAATATCTTCCCTAAATTGAACGAAAAATCGGTGGCCTTGGTGATGACAGCGATCGGAACTGGACTAGCGATCATCGTCAATATTGAACAATATCAAGATTTCCTCTATGCAATAGGCTCGGTTTTTGCTCCCCTGTTTGCCATCCTTTTGACGGACTATTTCGTTTTAAAAAATAAGAAAATACAAACAGAACTACTGGTAAATTGGGGTACACTTGCCCTCTGTGTATTAGGTACAGTATTATACTACCAGTTTATTAAGTTCAATTTTATTCTGGGCGCTACCATTCCGGTTATGCTGATGATCAGTGTAATACGTCTAATAACTTGGAGGTTAACTGTCAAATGGAAATACGTGAGAAAATCTTTGCAAACCTGAGTGCTGTCAAAGAAAAAAGCCCATTGATTCACCATATTACCAACTATGTTACAGTCAATGACTGTGCAAATATCGTCCTAGCCATTGGAGGTTCTCCTGTCATGGCGGATGACCTAGAAGAAGTAGCTGAAATGGTTGGCTTTGCCTCTGCCCTCGTCCTCAATATTGGCACTCTAAATTCCAGAACTATCGAAAGCATGCTGGTCGCAGGATTGCGAGCGAAGGAGTTGGGCGTCCCGGTGATCCTAGATCCGGTAGGAGTAGGAGCAACAAAGCTGCGGACCAATACGGCAGAAAAATTAATTAGGGAGCTGAAACCCGAAGTAATTCGAGGTAATATGTCCGAAATCATGGTTTTAGCGGGCCAAAATGTGGCCATTAAGGGAGTCGATTCGATTGCAGACGAACAAGGTAGTTCTATAATTGCCAAAAAATTAGCAACTCAGTTAAGTTGCGTCATTGCAATTACAGGAAAAACAGATGTCGTGTCTGATGGACGTCAAGTATGTTTGCTGGATAATGGACACCGGATTTTAGCTGACGTCACTGGTACCGGGTGTATGACAACTTCTCTCGTGGGAACCTTTTGTGGCGTAACGAAAGATTACTTCACCGCTTCCATTGCTGGAATAATAAGTATGGGCCTAGCGGGAGAAATTGCTCAGGCCTCGCTACAACATGGAGAAGGGATTGGAACGTTTAGAGCCAGGTTGTTGGACAGCATCTCCAATCTGACCCCTGAAATTCTAGCTAGAGAAGGAAAAATCAGTTATGAGTGAAACCAAGGTGGATTATAGTCTTTATCTGGTCACAGATCGAGAGCTGCTCGGAGAGCGAAATCTAGAGGACAGTATCGAGCTAGCGATTCAGGGCGGGGTAACGCTAGTTCAACTACGGGAAAAATCTGTTTCTACCTTGGAGTTCTTAGAATTGGCTATAAGGGTAAAAAAGATAACCTCTCGTTATCATATTCCTTTAATCATTAATGACCGTTTAGACATTGCTCTGGCGGTCGATGCCGATGGATTACATGTAGGACAAGGTGACCTCCCCATGCTAAAGGCAAGGGAGCTGTTTCCTAATAAGATTATTGGAGTCTCAGCTAGTACCTTGGCGGAAGCCCTTTTAGCCCAACAACAAGGCGCAGACTATATAGGGGTTGGAGCAGTTTTCAGCACAACAACTAAAACCGATGCTACGGAGGTCAGTCTCGACCAATTAAAACTCATTAAAAAATCGGTATCAATTCCCGTGGTCGCGATCGGCGGAATCAATAGAACGAACCTACAACAAGTTATGGCAACCGGTATTGATGGAGTTTCTGTCGTATCTGCCATTTTAGCTCAGGAAAATATTTTAAAGGCTGCAAGGCAGTTGCAAGAACTAATAAAGCAGAAATATCGCAGGATGCCGAGGTTAAGTTGATAGTCAGTCAAGAGTAGTCAGTCAAGAGAAGGTTGGATCGCCCCAACAAGGCACTTGACAACGAGCTAATTTTGGTTATAATAAAGATAGAACCATTTATTCGCAAGAACTTGTTGGTCGCGTGCTAGGTAAAGTTTCGATTCATTCGAAANNTTAGAAAGAAAGATTTCCCGCAAAGTTCCTCCCAGTCAGTCTGTCTGAGTTAAGTCTTCCTTAGCGGTTGTCGGTTTATTAAGCTGGGAAATTGAGTTCAGAATTCAGGTGATTTACACCCTAAACCTTCTCTTTGAGTTGAATGGGCTGTTTTCAGATTGACCCCAGTTGGTTGTCAATAGGACTAGTGGAGGATTTGTCCAGATTAGTTCCCTTACCTGAAGTTGCTTTTGATAGTTTAGTTTCTCAGAACGTGTGATTTGACTAGTTTTGTCGGCTTAGTTGTGAGGTGCATTAGAGACTAGCCTTTTCAATCCGGTAAATAACTTGTTCGGTAATGCTTGGTTTAAGATTAATCTAGAGCCGTGTATCCATTAATTCTGGAGGAACTTTGCGGGATTCATTTAGAGTTTAAGGCCACTCATCGAGTGGCTTTTTCTTTTGACAATTAATTCATTAATCTTTTTCCTTGCAAATAATTGTTTCGGCCTTCTTTAATCATTGCCTTGTCGACACGATGATAGTGTATAATTAGGGTAAGAATCTCAATTCTTGATTGCGTTATGGGGGAAAATTAGTGGAAGAAATGGTAGTTGAAAAAAGACAAGAAACGTGTTCGACGGTCAGTTAGATTGTTAAGATAAAGATTTTGCGTAGAAGAATTGACAGTGCCCCATTCCAAGAAGGGGAGATCGTAGGCTTCGATTGCGCCTCATCAAGTTCGTCTTGTGAGTCGAAATGTAGTTATAAACTATTAATGGATGACTATTAATAGTGAGTAATTATTATTTCCATAAAGGAAACTTACTTCAGGTCCAGACAGAAGCAGTAAAAAAAGTATAGGAGTTAAATGGTATATGCCGGATTATGCGGATTATTCCCAACCCTTGATAAAGGTCACTCAATGAATATTATAGTGCAGTTGCCCGTCAATTTTCAGTATAAGGAGGATTTTGCAATGCAGAGACTTTATAAGTTTCTAGGGTCCCTAGCTATTCTATTAATCATCGTCACAACTGTTATATTTTCCTTTGGGCTCATTTTAGTAGCAGCTGCGGTGATGAGTTTATTAGGAATTTACCGATATTACTTTATAAAAAGGAAGTCAAGGGAATTCAAAACAAGGCCATACACCCATGTAGAAGTTATCGATTTGCAAGCCGAAGTGATTAACAAGACGATTCAGGCTAGAAAACCTAATGAATTTAAATAGGAGATCCATCCAATGTCGTCCTCTGCCGTTTATTTAAAAGGCCTTAGGCGGAGTGCTTTGATAACTCTGTGATGAAGATCTCTCTTTTGGTCAAAGTATATATTTCAACCATAGCTATTATACAAAATGATTTGTAGATATAGAAGAGCTAAGCGTAATGAAACAGGCGAGAAGATCGTGTGCATAAAATATTACCACAATTCAAAAGCTATACACTAAACAGGTAACTGTTTTAAGTAAAGCGGAGGTGTTTAGTTGTGAGAGAATGGAAAGATTTGACCAGTGACGAGAAAGAAATCATTTCAACGATGAAGATGCAGGATATTACTCCTGAAGAACTTCTCCAAAGGATGCGTAACTCTGGGAAAATGAATGAAGAAGCCATTGAGGGCTTAAAAAAGGCGCTTGATGATGTCAAACCGTTTCTCGTACACTAGGAATTATTAGAAGTAGCACACATTAAAAACTAAAGTTTGCTNNCAGTCGCAATACGTTTGTATTCCTGGGTGATCAATTGCTGCGAAGTTAAGCCTAATAGTGTTATAATAATTGTGATGAAAAGGGTGAGTACTTCCCAGTGAATTTAACAAACAGGGTGGAACTAAAATAGAGTTGAAGGTGAAGGTGAAGGTATGGCTCCATGCGTACGTTTTTTGCAGTGTGCTGGATGTCGTTTTGACAGCCCCTCTTGGGAAGGACCAGAGGGGTGGGCAGCGCAGCGAAATCAAGATCTGTGGCAGACCTTTGAATCAGTCCTCTCGCTTTGTCGATCGGAAAAAGTAGAGTTTCTTTTCCTGACAGGAGATTTATTCGAACAGGAGTATGTGAATAAGGAGACCGTCGAGCGAGTAACCAGGTCGTTTGCCAAGTTGAAAGGTACGAAGATTTTCATTGCTCCGGGACAAAGAGACCCGTTTATTACGACTTCTGCGTACCGCCTAGCTGTATGGCCGAGTAATGTGCATATATTCTCAAGTGGGAT
>PKWS01000043.1 GCA_003132105.1 Desulfosporosinus sp. | reverse complement strand
ACAGCAACTTGGCGTGGGTTAATCGCCATGAGTTGGACTTATATGACTTTGCCCCTGCAGATATTCCACTTGTATAAAAGCTAAAATCAGTGATGAGATAGAGGTGTAGCATGTCTGGAATTATATATGGCCTGTATGAGCAAATCATTAATGGGATCATCAACGAAAACCTTAATAAAGTTGATCAAGAGCTGATAATAAAAGATACTCAGCCGCTGGATTCGGCTGAGTCTTCTAAGATTCTGGCGGATTACCTGACCAGAATTCTACGCGAGATTTTTGATTATATCGATGATGGGGATACCATCGTCCGAGACCGAGTTAATTTATGTAATGGAATTTTGCAGTATATTACAGAGTGTATTCAAAAAGGGAGCTTTAGTTTTAAAAAGGATGAAACGACCTTGAAACGGATTAAGAGTTTCCTGATACGGCAAGATGCGCAGATGTTGTTATCCCTGGTGGACAAAAGAGCAAGCGGACAAACAGCCTTGCTAGGCTCAGATAAGCTTGTGAGACCAGACACCTCTATTTCGGAGAACTCCCTCTTCACCGGTGCAGTTCATGAGCCAAGCATGGTTTCAGAGCTTAAGAAGGAAATCTTAAGCAGTCACAGGATTGACTTTCTAGTTTCTTTTATCAAGTGGAGTGGCTTGAGGTTGATCATCAATGAACTGACTCAGTTTACAGCCAATGGTGGCAAATTGCGGGTTATCACGACCTCATATCTTGGAGCCACTGATTTTAAAGCTGTCGAGCAGCTTAGTAAACTGTCCAATACGGAAATACATATTTCCTATGATACGGAACGGACTCGCCTTCATGCCAAGACGTATGTCTTTTGGAGAGATACAGGCTTCAGTACAGTTTATATCGGATCGTCTAATATATCTGAGTCAGCGATGACCAGTGGACTGGAATGGAATATTAAGCTATCTCAATATGACTCTGGGGATATTTTAGAGAAAATCCGAGCAACGTTTGAAGGGTATTGGAATAATCCTGAGTTCACACCCTTTATCGCGGCTATCGATTCTGAGCGTTTGAGAAACGCTCTAAAATCCGAGAGAAGAACCAGTCAAGATGAAGCGGGTAGCGTTGCTTTTAACTTTGACATTAAACCTTATTATTATCAGCAGGAAATTCTAGACAAATTGAAAGCAGAAAGAGAAGTCCATAACTCGTTTAAAAACCTGGTCGTTGCCGCCACGGGTACGGGTAAGACAGTGATTGCTGCGTTTGATTACCGGGACTTTTGCAGGGCAAACCCGGGCAAGCCGAATAAATTGCTCTTTGTCGCCCATCGGAAGGAAATATTAAGTCAGAGTCTAGCTTGTTTTCGAGGTATCCTAAAAGATCTGAACTTTGGCTCGATGATGGTTGGTGGGCTCAAGCCCGATAGCTTTGACCATTTGTTTGTATCAATTCAATCCTTTAACTCCAAAGAACTGACAGAGATCACTGCGCCTGATTTTTATGATTATATCGTGATTGACGAATTCCACCACGCAGCAGCTCCTTCCTATCAAGAACTTTTAGAATACTACAAACCTAAGATCTTGCTGGGACTGACGGCAACACCTGAAAGAGCGGATGGTCGGAGTATCTATGCGTATTTTGAGGGCAGGATTGCTGCCGAAATCAGGTTATGGGAAGCGATTGAACGAAAACTGCTAAGTCCCTTTCATTATTTTGGAGTGACGGATAATGTTGACCTAAGTCAAGTGCGTTGGGTAGCTGGGAAATATGATGAGCGGGAAATTGAGAACCTCTTTGTTTTTGAACAAGCGGTCGCTGTTAAACGCGTAGGGAATGTCATTCAGGCGATTGAAAGGTATTGTTTAGAACGTTCGGACATCATCGGAATAGGATTTTGTCTAACCAAGAAGCATGCTGAATTCATGTCAAATATTTTTAACAAATCAGGGATCCCTTCGGAATTTCTCATTGCGGAATCGAAGGACGACGTTAGGGATAGCGTAAAGCGTCGCCTGGTAACGAAGGAAATCCAGTTTGTCTTTGTCGTGGATATTTATAATGAAGGGATCGATATTCCCGAGGTGAATACGGTTCTTTTCCNNAAAGCTTGACGGTCTTTTTACAGCAGTTGGGACGAGGTTTAAGGCTAAGCGACGGGAAAGAAGCCCTAACGGTCTTGGATTTTGTGGGACAAGCTCATAAGAAGTATTCATTTGAAGACCGGTTCAAAGCTTTGTTATCAAGGACTCGGAAAACGGTCGAACATGAAATCAAGAATGGCTTTGCCAATGTACCCAGAGGCTGCTCTATCCAATTAGAAAAGCAAGCTCAGGACTATATTTTAGAGAACATCCGAAATGCGGTTAATAATAAAAAGAACCTGATCAGCAAGCTCCATGATTTCATGGAAATCAAAGGAGAACTTAATCCCAGGGAGTTTTTTGAGGGTTACCATGTAACACCGCAAGATGTCTATTCCAAGAAGGTGACTGTGGTAGGATTGGCGACTCAGGCCGGTCTACTCAAGGGATATAAAGGGGACCAGGAGAGAGAACGGTTGATGGCTTCTGCACTGGGGAGGTTGTCTTTTGTTAATTCCAGGCGATGGATTCGTTTTATCCAGACAATCTTACCCCAAATCCAGATGAGTAAAGGCATTTTGGCGCAACCTTTGCCAGTAGTGGAAAGAATCATGCTCTCCATGTTTTACTATACGGTGTGGGGAAAGGGTTTGAATGATCTGGGAAAACGTTTTTCTTCCATTGAAGAGGCGATTTACTGGGCCATTGAAGATCCCTTACTTTATGGGGAATTAATGGACTTGCTAGAATATCAGTATGTCAAAATAGATTTCGTGGACAAGCCACTGGATGCATTCGAGAATGAAAGTCCGCTGGATTTATACTGCGCGTATACCTTGGACCAAATTTTAGTGGGTCTGGG
>PKWS01000291.1 GCA_003132105.1 Desulfosporosinus sp. | reverse complement strand
TAAATTAAGTAGGTGGCTGGTGCCATTTGTTTTTTATAAGAGTTGATGTGTCGTAAGAAAGTGGGTACCAGTCATGAATATGAAAAGCTTTTTAAAGTTTAAAATAATAGTATTACTCATCTTGCTTATATGTGTCTTAAATATCTGCGGTGTGGGTTTGTTTTGCTACATCAAAGGTTGGAATAGTCTAATGGCTTGGGGCGACGGTCTAACGTTGTTGAGCCTAATATATATTGCAATTGGTGCAGCTGCATTCGCAGGTAATTTCGGCACTCGTGCTGATGGAAGGATAAATTATGCAAGATCTGTCGGTGCCACTGCCCTAGCAGAGAGAACTAAACAGGATGTGGTATCCACATTAGATAGTTACCGATTCCTTATACTGGTTTGGGCAGTAGGATTTCTTAGTCTTACGTTAGCTGGGTTTATCCCAACATTTAATTTTGTAAAATATTTCTTGACTTTCTTACAGTAGGTCTTCTAAGTTTAGTAATGCATTACCTATTTCAACATTACACCCTCAGATTAAAGAGTCTACTTGATAATAATAACTCACATGGAACGTGCTGTAAATAAGTCATCGCGCAGCAATTTCCTTCTTCTTTCTTGCATGCTTCGTGCTCAGAGAAACTTCCTCTGGGTTGTGTCTGTATGGGCTAAGGTTAGGACAAAAATAATTAATGGCCACTTTTTCGTGGCTATCTCTTTTATAAGATTAGGGAATTTGGTTTCATGATATAATAACCACGGACAAGTTGCTTAAGNNTATTTAGGCGTATGTTACGAGGGAAAGCGAATACGCACGAAAAGATTTTTTTAGTTTTACTTTTTGGAGGTATAGGGATTGCAGGGACTTATACAGGAATCGATATTAAAGGGGCACTGGCAAACTCGAGGGTTATAGGGGTTGCGGTTGGAGGGCTTCTCGGAGGGCCCCTCGTTGGGATTGCTGCAGGGTTAATGGCCGGAGGGCATCGTGTTCTCTTGGGTGGATTTACTGCGATTGCCTGTGGTATTGCAACGATCGTCGAGGGTGCTATTGCCGGATACTTGGGACAGGAATCTTCTGGAAAGCTCACTTGGAAACGTTCATTGTTGATCGGGATGGGTATTGAAGTGGTCCAAATGCTCATTATTCTGTTGCTAGCCCGGCCCTATACCGCGGCTTGGGATTTGGTCAAAGACATCGGTCTGCCGATGATAATTATGAATGGCCTAGGCATTTCTATTTTTGTGACCGTTATCCATGGATCACTGGAAGAAGAAGATCGAATTGGCGCGGTTCAAGCGCAAAAGGCACTATATATTGCTAATTTAACCTTACCAATCTTACGTTTAGGATTAACAAAAGAAACGGCGCGCAGTGTAGCTCAAATTATTTATGAACAGACCGATGTGGCTGCAGTGGCCTTAACGGATCGAGAGCAAATCCTGGCCCATGTGGGAAAAGGGTGTGATCACCATGAAGAAGGACATGCCATCCAGACGATGGCTACCCATCAGGCCTTGGATTCAGGGGAATTGAAGCTTGCTGCAACTCGGGTAGAAATTGGCTGCGCTGAACCAAACTGCACGCTAGTTTCGGCATTGGTTGTTCCGCTCCATTTTCAACAGTCAGTTGTAGGGACACTTAAGATTTATAGGGAGCGGGCGAGGGGGATAAGCCCAGTGGATTGGGAATTCGCCGCTGGTTTAGGCATGCTTTTTTCTACGCAATTGGAATTAGCCACCTTAGAAGCACGGGCCCGGTTAGTGAACAGGGCAGAACTTAAAGCCCTTCAGGCCCAAGTTAATCCCCATTTTTTGTTTAATGCGTTAAATACCGTGGTCTCGTTTTGCCGTACGGATCCAGAAAAGGCGCGCCATCTTATTTTGCAACTGGGGGATTTCTTTCGAAAGAATCTTAAAAGCGGGGAAAAGTTTGTTACGCTTCGTGAGGAGTGCGAACATATCCGTGCTTATTTAGCCATTGAACAGGCCCGCTTTTCCGAACGTCTTTGCGTGCGTGAAGAGATTACGGAGGAAGCCTTAAATTGGAGATTACCTGGACTTACGTTACAGCCCCTCGTCGAAAATTCCATAAAGCATGGGATTTATCCCATGAGTAAACCCGGAGAGATCTTGATTTCTGCACTTGTCGAAAATCAAATCCTGGTGGTGCGGATATGGGATAATGGGGTAGGGATTCCTGCTGAGAAATTGGCACTTATCCACGCCGGCGTTGAAGTATCCACTTCGGGGCTGGGCATTGGTCTTCAAAATGTTGAGCAACGTCTCCAGCTCTTATATGGGAAGAGAGCGGTTTTTGTCATTGAAAGTAGGGAAGGGAAAGGAACCCAGGTTACCTTAAGGATCCCTCCTGCTGCTGCAGCAGAGCACTTTTAAATGCTGGAATAAAGGGGAATGTTACATGAGAGTCATGGTTGTGGATGATGAACGTCCTGCACGAGACGAACTGTGTTATTTATTGCGTAAAATTCACGGTGTGGAAATCGTTGCCCAAGCTGTAAGTGGAGAGGAAACGATTAGAAAATTCCAAGAGCATCGCCCAGATGCCATTTTTTTAGATATCCAAATGCCAGATGCTTCGGGAGTGGATGTCGCCAGGAAATTAATTCGGCTAGGTTTCTCTCCGGTCATTGTCTTTGCCACGGCCTATGACCAATATGCGGTGGATGCGTTTGATGTCAATGCGGTGGATTATCTCTTAAAACCGTTTCATGAGGATCGGTTAGGAGAAACCGTGCAGCGTTTAAAGAAACGTCTGGAGGGAAAAAACTTGGGAGAGGCCAAAACTACGACAGAACAGGTTCAAGCCAGGGAATTCCTTGCCAAATTAGATCAAATTTATACGTCATTACATGTAGCGGAGGGAAGAGAAGGCAAACTTAAAATCGAAGAGAATGGAATAATAATGCTCATCCCTTTTGGAGATATTCTTTATGCTACTATTGAAGAACGTTCCGTACGTGTCGTTACAAGAGAACGGAGTTATCTGACAAATTATACACTGACTGAATTAGAAGGCTTATTGAAGTCGTCATTTTTGCGTGTCCACAAAAGTTATTTAGCTCATTTAGACCAAATTCATTCCATCATTCCATGGTTTAACAATACTTATAACTTGATCATGAGCGATAATAGTGAGGTCCCAGTCAGTAGAACGTATGTTAAAGTGTTTCGGGAGCGAATGGGGTTATAAAGTTGCGCAGGATTTTGGGTGTATTAAACCTCAAATCCTGCGTTTTTTGTTCGATTATGCGCATCGATCGCGTTCGGCAGTATACTTGCAAGTAGTTAGGTGACCAATTTAATATTAATTCATTTAGAAAGGAGTAAATACAATGAATGCGTTAACTCTAATTATTGCTTCAGCACTTATTCTTGTGTTAGGGTACCGTTTTTATGGCGCCTTCATCGCAGCCAAAGTACTAGCTCTTGATTCAAGTGTTATTACTCCGGCCGTGCGCATGGAGGACGGGCACGATTATGTTCCAACGAACAAGTGGGTTGTCTTTGGACATCACTTTGCAGCAATCGCCGGGGCGGGCCCTTTGGTTGGACCAGTATTGGCTGCTCAGTTTGGTTATTTGCCGGGTGCACTTTGGATTCTGATCGGTGCTGTGTTGGGAGGAGCGGTACATGACGCGGTCGTGCTCTTTGCTTCTGTTCGTCATGATGGTAAAAGTCTTTCTGAAATCGCTAAGGAAGAAATTGGCCCGGTCACAGGTTTTATCACTGGGATTGCTATTCTTTTCATCATTATGATCACCTTGGCGGGACTTGCCATGGTTATCGTGAATGCCCTGTACAAAAACGCTTGGGGTGTCTTTACAATCTCCATGACGATTCCCATCGCCGTATTTGTGGGAATCTATATGCGTAAGCTGCGTCCTGGTAAGTTGGCTGAAGCCTCCGTCATCGGGGTTGTTTTGATCCTTTTAGCGGTGGCTCTGGGACCAGTTATCAAGGCATCTCCAATAGCCTACTTGTTTTTCTATGATGTCAAAACGCTCGAAATCGTTCTCCCTGTGTATGGCTTTG
>PKWS01000091.1:4254-9381 GCA_003132105.1 Desulfosporosinus sp. | reverse complement strand
ACCTGCGCATCTTCGACCATGGCGGACTCTCAGGCTTCGTAGGTCGGAATTTCGCCGGGGTAAAGTCTAGCCAAACTGGGGTGCGACACGGTTCTAGGTCGATAAAAGCCTAACATCAGTATCAATACTAATAGAACTTACATCTTAAAAGTAGAACGATGGGGTAATGCCTTGAAAGGCTTTCTTTAACACTCCGATAGGCGTGTATATGTATAAGCATCGAAACGTCTAAAGCTCGGTGAAGTCGCGTGAGAACTACCCTAAGGAGAAATCTTTGGGAAACCTATCCAGAGGTGGATGGCGTAGTCCATAATGCGGAAGTCTATAAAATACCCACGGTGAGAATGCAGGTAAAACCTACTGACGAAGTTCCGAATGTACGGGTGAGTTTTGCATACAACAATTATACCTTAAAGGCGGGTTCTTTGGACCCGCCTTTTTGCTTTTTAATAAAATATGGGGCTACCTCCTCATAGAAATTTAATTTATATGAGGAGGTAGCCCCATATTTTTGGACTCATAGATACATCGCCATGCATTTCAAGGGAACGTTGAAGATATAAGGCTGAAAATAATTGGACAATATTTTATTGACATTTGGTTTTCAATAGCTTAACCTAATTGTAAACCTATTTTAAAATAAAAGTTTACAATGAGGTGTTGAACCAACATTAATGGATAATAAAGGCTTTTTTATTACCGGTACTGATACCGGAGTGGGGAAAACTGTGATAACAGCTGGACTATTAGGAGCTCTACGGAGGCGTAGAATTAACGCTATGGCGATTAAAACCATCCAGAGTGGAGGAATCCTTCGTGAAAACCAATTAATTTCGGAAGATGCTTATTTTTATGGAGTGGTAACTGACTTACCTTATACCTCCCGTGAATTAAATCCTATTTGCCTACAAGCGCCTTTAGCTCCGGCTGTAGCCGCGGAAGCCGAAGGTGTGACTATTAACCTAGAGACTATGCTGGATCATTTTCGAAGGATATCGGCAGAGCATCAACTTATCATAGTGGAGGGGGCCGGGGGACTGATAGTTCCGCTGGTGGGTACTGGGGAGACAATGGCGGACCTGGCAGTGAGCATGGGCCTACCTTAACCTACCAGGCTATTAAAAACGTGACTGAAAGGGAGTCGTAATGATGAGTAAGGTTGGTGTTATTAACCGGTTAGAAGAAAAGGTTTTAGCGGGTCAGGAGATTACCCAGGAAGAGGCTCGAGAGTTAGGGGATTTGGTCGGGTCTGACCTTTATCAACTGTTTGCTGCGGCTAGCAGGATCCGTGATCTGCGGGCTGGCAAAAAGGTGGATCTGTGCTCTATTATTAATGCCAAGTCTGGTGAGTGTTCTGAAGACTGTAAATATTGCGCTCAGTCGGCGCATCATCAGACGGACGTTGTGGTTTATGATTTGTTGGATGAAGAGGCAATTTTAGAACGGGCACTTCAGATGGAAGCGGAAGGAGCTAAGCGGTACTCCCTGGTGACAAGTGGCCGGGGGATAACTGAAGAAGATTTCGTTAAGGTCTTAGGCATTTATCGACGTTTAGCCCGAGAAACTAACCTAAAGCTGTGTGCATCCCTAGGGATAATTACCAAAGACATGGCTCGAAAGTTAAGGGAAACCGGTGTAACCAGGTACCATCATAATCTGGAAACATCGGAAAGCTACTTTCCTCATATATGTACGACTCACAGTTATCAAGACCGCATCAACACCATAAAAGCGTGTCAGGCTGCTGGCTTAGATATTTGCAGCGGCGGGATTATTTCGCTGGGTGAAACAATGGGCCAGCGCTTGGAGATGGCCTTTGCTTTAAGGGAATTAAAGGTGCAGTCAGTACCCATAAATATTCTCAGTCCAATCGTTGGGACTNNTATCGTTTTATTTTACCAGAAGTAAGGTTACGCTTTGCTGGAGGTCGCGAAAATGCCCTGCGAAATTTGCAGGCTATGGGTTATTTAGCGGGAATCAATGCTACCTTGGTGGGTAGTTATTTAACTACCTCAGGTCGGACCGTGGCTGAAGATATTCAAATGATCCTGGATATGGGGTTAGAAGTATAGGCGTATTGAAGTATAGTAGTTGGCAAAACGAGGGGAGACCGGATGGAAGAATTTTACGCTGACTTGGAACAAGAACTGGAAAAATTACGTGAAGAGCATCTTTTTCGTGAGCTACCGTCTCCAATGGTTGAACCAGCCTCCGTCTCTCTAGGGTTTTGCATCGACATTTCGACCATCAGGTTTTTAAATAGAATCGGGAAACCAATATATATGTCGGAATTTACAATTTTTAAGCGTGAAGAAACAGCCGCAAGAGTAATAACGTTTGAGTCAATCGTTAATAGGTTAGCATCGAGTAGTTCCTCAACAGTGGGTAGTTGACCAACTTTACTTATGTCTTTTAGATCGCCTAGAATTTTTAGCATGAAGAACAAGAGAAAACAAATAGCCAGAAATAAACCAAAGAGCAAGGCTCCCCTGTCGAACGGAGCAAGGTTCCTGCTCCTCAAAAGGTTAAGTACAATAGTAGTCCAGATAAGAGTAGTAAAAGCTAATACAATTTGAGAAAAAGTTATAATGTTTATCAAAAATCTGTTTTTCTCATTTATGATTTGCTCATATAAAATGTATTTTCGAAAGACCTCTTGTCCGATAGCGCCTTTATCAAGGAATAAGTTCTTTTTGAAGGGTAAGGTGAAAATGCTCCACAGAATTTCCCGACTGCGTTGAACGTTGTGTGCGCTGTTCATCGATATGAAGATAGAGATGAGACCAACAAGAGAAAGTACACCTGCATTAATTGCTAATAGTAATCCGATCGTTTCTCCGGACATTTTATGCCTCCATCCACAAGCTTAGGTATATAGTTTGCGCTAGTTTGTCGTCTAACATACTGACATATTGTGCTCTGATCTTCTGTTTGTAATTTGAACCCTTCTCCGAAATTGGGGACAGTCCTTTTTTAGACGAAAAAGGGAGCTGCCCCTGCTTACGTTCTAATAGACAACAAGGAATTTCATATTTCGTGGCGAATACTTAAAAAAAGCAAATAATTATGGAATAGGTGTAGATAATGTGGGATGATGGGTTGAACCAAGTATTAGATAGCCTATCTGAAGGCATCCATATCGTTGATATTAATGGAGTTACCCTTTATTACAATCAAGCAATGGGAAGGATGGAGGGGCTTGATCCTTCTGAAGTGGTAGGCAGGGGTCTATTGAGTCACTTTCCCACCCTGTCCAAAGAAACAAGCACGCTCTGGCAAGTCTTACAGAGCCAAAACCCGGTCCTGCAGGTCAGCCAAACATATTTGAATCCACGGGGAGAAAAGATTACTTCGGTCAATGATTCTTACCCTCTCTATCAAGATGGATGCTTTGTTGGGGCTCTGGAAGTCTCAAGAGATTTAAGCAGGGAAACTAAACTGAACCGAAAAGTAGCACAGCTACAAAATGAACTTCATCCCCCACTCATTTCTGCTAAAAACGGAAGGTTACCTAAGCCACTCTATTGTACCTTTGCAGACATCCAGACCAGGAGCCAGATCATGCATAAGCTCCTAACGAAAGCTAAGCGGGTGGCGGCAAGTGATGTCAATGTGCTCATCTCGGGCGAGACCGGTACAGGGAAGGAAATGTTTGCCCAGAGTATTCATGCGGCCAGCGCCCGCGCCAGGGGGCCTTTTGTGGGGCAGAATTGTGCCGCATTTCCTGAGGGATTACTCGAAGGGATTTTATTCGGGACTGTGCGTGGCAGCTTTACCGGGGCACTCGATCGGCCTGGATTATTGGAACAAGCTCAAGGGGGGACTATACTGCTCGATGAGTTGGATTCCATGGGGTTGAGCTTACAGGCTAAGCTGCTCAGAGTCTTGCAGAAAGGCAAGGTTCGGCGTCTCGGTGATACGAAGGAGAAGGAGATTGATGTAAGGTTCTTAGCGACAACGAATCGTCCAGGCGAAGAGATACTCAGGGATGGGAGTATTCGCCCCGATTTATTTTACCGTTTAAGTGTGGTCGACCTGTATTTACCACCGCTTAGGGAACGGCCGGAGGATTTAGGGCTTTTGATAGATTACTTCATGGAGCATTATGCGGCAATTCAAGAAAGAAGCCTTCCAGGCCTGCAACCATCGGTTACGGACATTCTGTACCGACATGATTGGCCAGGCAACGTCCGGGAACTTGCCCATGTGATTGAGGGAGGCTTAGTCATCTCGGACGAAGAATTTGGCGTGGACGAATTGCCAAGTTATTTGCGGTTACTCGGAGCAAGTGACTTAGGGCAGGGAAGGGCAACGGATGTTTTTTCTTCCCGAGTTACCTTGCTTGAAAGAACCGAATCACTAGAGCGGCAAGCTATCCAACAAGCGTTGGATGAAACTAAGGGGAATTTGACTCGAGCAGCAAACGCATTGGGTATTTCACGGCAACTTCTGTAATATAAGATGAAGCGTCGGAAGATAAGCAAACATACTTAGGCGAGCAAAATTGAAGCAGTGCCTGGGTATTTCTAACATATTGGAAGTGGAAGGGATTGTAAAAGAGCAAGTAATTTTGCTCTAATGCAAAGTAACTTGCTCTTTTTTCAGCAAATTGCTTTGTTAGAATCTTGGATAGCTGCCCGTCACAAGCTCAAATGGCCTTAAATATTGTTGGCATAGCATTTGCTTATACACCATAGGGTAGGACAGATTAGGAGACCTAATAAAAAATACTTTAGGTGACTAGTTCGAGCGAGAAGGGAGGAATAGTAGTCTATGTTCAAAACGATAAAAGTGATACAATGGGACTTAGGGGCTATGGGCAGCGGGGTAGCCCGTTTGCTGCTGACAAAAGTTGGAGTAGATATAGTAGCCGCCTTTGACCAGGATCCACAGAAAGTCGGACAGGACCTAGGATTTTTTTTGGGAGGAGAGAAAAATGGGGTAATCATCCAGTATCCTCCTGAAGCTACGGGAGAAAGCTTGGTTTGGCCGGAACAAGGGAACCTAGTCATTTTGGCGACTTCTTCTTTTGCTAGGGAAGTGGCACCTCAGATCGAGTTAGCGGTCAAGCATGGGATGAATGTCGTCAGCATCGCCGAGGAGATGTCTTATCCTTGGGCTCAGGAG
>PKWS01000091.1:0-4222 GCA_003132105.1 Desulfosporosinus sp. | reverse complement strand
GAATCAATGATCTTTCCCCATTTGGACCGACCGTTATGCGTACTCAAGGGGTGGGCACAAGTGTCCAAGAATTCCAGGAGGGGTTGGCGAATGGGGGTATCGTGGGGCATGTTGGTTTTCAAGAATCCATAAATCTGATTGCCAAGGCCTTAGGATGGTCCTTAGAACGTATTGAAGAGGAACGTTCTCCAATCATCTCCAATGTCCGTCGCGAAACACCCCATGTTAAGGTGGAACCAGGCCAGGTAGCTGGCTGCCGCCATACTGCCTTGGGGTATGTTAACGGGGAGGTGAGAATTGAGCTAATTCATCCTCAGCAAGTATTACCTCAGTTAGAAGGAGTAGAGACCGGAGACTATATTGAAATCATGGGTGAGCCAAATATTAATTTAGTCATCACGCCGGAGATTCCTGGGGGTCTGGGTACAATGGCGATGGCCGTTAATATGATTCCGCAAGTGCTTGCGGCGCGACCAGGCTTGATTAGTATGGCCGAGTTGCCTGTTCCGACGGCCCTCATGGGGGATCTACGGGAAATTGTTAGGTGGCGGAAGGGCGAAGCGTGAAATTAGTGTAGAGGTAGGTGGTAAAAACCGAAATAAACTATATCTAAAATTGGCAGAATTTTGAAATAATACATTATACAGTATACAAAAGATTAATAGAATTTTTAAAATCTTCCAAGCTAAATATACTTAAAATTAAAGGGGATAAAGTAATGAAGAAAAAGAGTTTCAGCCAAATTTTAGTGATTTCCCTAATCATCGGTGTTTTTACCCTAACGGGCTGTGGAAGTACTCCGCCGGTCGCCAATCCTTCTTCTAGTACCCCTCCCGTGGTACCAAAAGTTCTTAAAGTCGGCTCAGATATTGCATATGCTCCCTTTGAGTTCATGGACGCAACTATGAAACCAGTAGGTTTTGACATTGATTTAATGGATGCCATAGCCAAAGATATGGGTTATACGACTAAGTATGAAACTTCAGGTTTCGACGGACTTCCTCTTACGTTAAGTTCTGGCAAATATGATGCGGCAATTTCCGCCATGACCATTACCCCCAAACGGGCCGAGTCTGTGCTCTTCAGTGACCCATACTTCCTTGCTAACCAGTACATCGCTGTCAAAAAGGATTCGTCGATCAAGAGTGTTAAAGATTTGAAAGGTAAACGGGTTGGCGTGCAAAATACTACGACCGGCCAAGATGCAGTAGTAGCCCTAGGGATTAATCCCAAAAAGTATGATTCGACTCCAGACGCTTTGACAGACCTAGTCAATGGTTCGCTTGATGCAGTGGTAGCGGATTCCCCTGTGGTTCTTTATTTCATCAAAGAAAAACCTAGTGCCAATATTGTAGCGATCCAAGGAGATTTTCCTAAAGAATACTACGGTATTGCCATGAAGTTAGACAACAAGGACTTAGCGGCAAAAATTAATGCCTCTTTGAAAACAGTAATAAGTAACGGAAAGTATAATGAAATATATAAGAAATGGTTTAATGCAGTCGCTCCCAAACTAAATTAATTTCAAGATAAATTTTCAGGCGTCTCGGTTTTCTGAGACGTCTTTAAGTTTAAGTAAAGCTACTTATTTTTGAGGGAACTGAGGGGGATTTTTGTGAATATTGATTGGAATATCGCCATAGTCAGTTTACCGGTTCTGTTAAGAGGGGCAGTTATTACTTTGGAACTTACAGCTGGGGCAGTGGCTATGGGCGTTGTAATTGGGATGTTTATGGCTCTGGCCCGGCTGTCCAATTCTTGGCTTTTGCGTGTCTTCGCGAAGGGTTATATTGAGTTCCTCCGTGGTACGCCCTTGTTGGTTCAGATTTTCTTAGTTTACTTTGGCGCCCCACAGCTTTTCCACTTTCAGCCACCCGAAAATTACCAGTATATCGCTGCCATCTTGGCCATGGGTTTGAATGCTAGCGCCTATATTGCCGAAATATTTCGGGGCGGAATTCAGTCTATCGACCGGGGTCAATCAGAAGCAGCCCGTTCTTTGGGTATGAGCCAGGCTCAGGCTTTACGCTATATTATTCTTCCTCAAGCATTTAAACGAGTTATTCCCCCCCTAGGTAATGAATTTATCGCGATGCTCAAAGACTCCTCTTTAGTGGCCGTCATAGCACTGGAAGAACTCTTTTACTCTGGCAAACTTATCGTGGGTCGCACTCTCCAACCTGTCTCCATGTATTTAACTGTCGCTGCTATTTACCTAGTCATGACGGTGGTTATCTCATGGGGTTTAGGGATTCTAGAAAGGAGGTTGTCCAAGGGTGATTTACACTAAAGATCTCCATAAATATTTTGGCAAGCTTGAAGTCCTCAAGGGGATTAACATACATATACAAGCAAAAGAAGTAGTTGTTGTGATAGGGCCAAGTGGTTCCGGGAAAAGTACCTTTTTACGGTGTCTCAACAAATTAGAAGAACCTACTCAGGGTGAAATTACAATTGACGGAATCCCCTTAAATTCTGACGCGAATGTCAATGCGATTCGACGGGAAGTGGGGATGGTTTTTCAGCAATTTAATCTTTTTCCCCATATGACAGCTCTTCAGAATATTATCTTGGCTCCACAAACGGTACGCAAAATCAACAAGAAGGAAGCGGAAGAAATCGGCTGGAAGCTCTTGCGCAAAGTAGGGTTAGCGGAAAAGGCTCATGAATACCCAGACCGTCTCTCGGGAGGGCAGAAACAAAGAGTGGCTATTGCCCGTGCCTTGGCTATGTCTCCTAAAATCATGCTGTTTGATGAACCCACTTCGGCGCTCGATCCGGAAATGGTGGGAGAAGTACTGGCAGTCATGAAAGATTTGGCCAAAGAAGGGATGACCATGGTGGTCGTTAGCCATGAAATGGGTTTTGCCCGTGAAGTGGGTGACCGCGTGATCTTCATGGATGAGGGTGTAATCGTGGAAGAGGGAATCCCAGATGAACTATTTGCTCACCCTCAGAATCCTCGAACCCAGGCTTTCTTGAGCAAAATTCTTTATTAGTCGTGAGTCTGTGGGGGCAAGTAAATTTGCTTAAATGCCAATTTGCTTGCCCCCAGTTTCTGCTTTTAGAGCACATGGCGTCATTTGCTTGACCAATAGGAGGCTGAAGGAATAGGATTTCTAGATTCTGAAGAAATTATATACGATTAGAAATACTTGGCACAGTAATTGCACATCTAGATATAATGAGTGGTATTCTCGAGGATGGAGGAGAAACTTTATGCCAGATATGACTAATGTGACGAATAAACTAGTTGTTCGGAGCGGCGATTGGGTGGAAATCTGGAAAATCGTATTGCCTGCAGGCGAACGGGCTTCTCAAGTGCCACCGGATACAGCTAAAGTGCCCTTGGAAATGCGTTTGCGTGGGTATTTGTTAACTAAAGAGGCTGAGGTCGGACAGGATGTGGCGATTCAGACACGCATTGGTCGGGAAATAGAAGGGCGCCTTGTCGATTTGTCTCCTCGCTATGATCATGATTTTGGCCGTCCGCAGCCGGAACTTTTAGCTATCGGCCAAGAGTTAAGGAAAATCTTAGGGCGGAAAGGAGAGGACAAGGCATGACTATCAAGTCTGGGCAAAGCTACAGGGAGGTTATGGCTCGTAATGGTGAGATCATGCGCCAGGCTGTGGGCATTGATTATTCACAGTTTGAGCGCGGCAAACTCGCCTTTGATTATGAGAAAATGATGGGTTCGGTGGCTTATTCCCTTGAAGAAACGCGCCGTATTCAAAAGGAAACCGGAGTAGGGGATACTCCCCTTTTGGAACTGCGTAATCTAACGGCTTTGGCCCGTAAAATAGGTCCTGAGGGTAAAGGTGCACGTATTTTCGTAAAAGACGAGGCGGCAAACCCATCTGGAAGTTTTAAAGCCCGGCGGGCAGCACTTTCTGTGTATGAGGCGGTACGCCGGGGATATCCGGGAGTTATAGCTGCGACTTCAGGAAACTATGGGGCGGCCGTTGCCTCACAGGCCGCTATGCGTGGTATCCCTTGTCTGATCGTTCAGGAGGTCTTTGATTCTAGGGGTCAAGGTCAACCGGAAATTATTGAAAAGAGCAGAGCATGTGAAGCCTATGGGGCCGAGGTGATCCAGCTTTCGGTTGGGCCAGAATTATTCTATGTTTTTTTACAACTCTTGGAGGAGACGGGTTTTTTTAATGCCTCCCTGTATACACCTTTTGGGATCGCCGGAGTGGAGACTTTGGGATGGGAATTGGC
>PKWS01000369.1 GCA_003132105.1 Desulfosporosinus sp. | reverse complement strand
CGCATTCTTCCCCAAAGTTCAACCGATGAGTTAGCTTCATTAGGTCAATCAGTCAATACGTTATCGGAAGAGATTCAGCATAAATTGCTGGAAATCGCTCGAGAACGCCAACAATTATCCAATATTTTGGCCAGCATCGATGACGGGGTTATTTCCCTCTCTTCAACCCAAGAAATTGTCATGGCCAATCGGGTTGCCGTCCAACTCTTCAGTAAACATCAAGAAATAACGACGATCACCCTTCAAGATCTACCCGAAGATTTACGCACTCTACTCCAAAATTCAAGCACTGAACTTATCCCCCATACAGGAGAATTTAAGCTCAATGACCAAGTTTTCCGCGTAGAAACCTCCCCCTTATTGACAGAACAGGGTTCCCAGGGGTTAGTGGCAGTGTGGCACGATGTCACCAAAGAACGTCAGATCGAAGCATTACGCCGAGAATTCATCGCCAATGTCTCCCATGAACTCCGGACCCCTTTATCTTATCTACAAGGATACTCCGAAGCGCTCCTAGATGGCATTATTCCTTCCAAAGAACAACAACGACGTTACTTGGAAACAATTTTAAGGGAAACACTCAGACTACGTCGCCTTGTCAATGACTTACTTGATTTAGACCGAATTGAATACGGTGGAGCATTAGAACTCCCACATGAAGCTGTTTTTGTCCCAGACCTTATTACCAGTATCAAAGAGCAAATCACCCCAGCAGCAATGCAGAAACAAGTGACCTTCCGTGTCGAAATAGACCCCACTCTTGCCCCAGTTGATTGTGGGAACGATCGACTGAAGCAAATCCTTTTAAATCTAATTGACAACGCTCTCCGTTTTTCTCCCCAGGGTGGGGTAATCCGGATCGCCGCCGAAGATCTGCACCCCTGGATCGAGATTTCAGTCTATGACCAGGGACCAGGCATACCCAAAGAGGATCAGTTGGTCATTTGGAATCGTTTTGAACGTGGACAACAACGACCTAAATCAGAAAGTAGCGGCTCCGGTCTTGGTTTGGCGATCGTCCAAAGTCTCGTTCAGGCGTACAGTGGTGAAGTCAGTTTAGTGAGTGAAGTTGGGCAGGGAGCTCAGTTTACGGTCCGCCTACTAAAATACAATAAAGAAGTCGAGTCATGATAATACAAAAAGACCCAGTTGCCTTCTGCGCAACTGGGTCTTTTCTTAACATTCATTAGTTATGCACCGAGAATTTCCCGAACAATCAAATTGACAAGTTTGCCATCTGCACGGCCTTTCGTCTTAGGGGATAATGTACCCATGACTTTCCCAAGATCCTTAGGACCCTGGGCCCCTAAAATGGCGATAGTCTCCTGGACGAGCTGACGAATTTCCCCTTCGGAAAGCTGTTGAGGAAGGTAATCCATTAGAACGGATATTTCCTTTTCCAGAGCCTGAACCGTTTCGGGGCGATCCGCTTTAATAAACTCTTCAAGTTCATCTCGGCGTTGTTTTAATTCGCGTGCTAATACTTCGATGACTTGAGCATCGTTAAATTCTAGTTTGTTGTCGATCTCAGCATTTCTTATACCAGCCCTGACCATTCGGATGACGGAAAGTCTTACCTTCCCCTCCTCTTTGGCCTTCATGGCAACCTTCATATCCTCAACGAGGCGATCTTTCAGGGTCAATTCCAGACACTCCTTACTTGAATTTGCGTTTACGTGCAGCTTCAGACTTTTTCTTTTTCTTCACGCTTGGTTTCTCATATGCCTCGTGCTTACGAGCTTCTGCACTAACCCCTGCCTTTTGACAAGTACGCTTGAACCGGCGGAGTGCGGCATCCAGGGATTCGTTTTTACCAACTTTGACTTCACTCATTGTCTTATCCCTCCCTCCACTGGATCATCACAAATATACTTTATTATTATACTGGATGAAGTAGTTTGCGTCAAGTTCACTTCAGCTCTCGAGTTGCTTGGTTCGCACCTAAATTCATCCAATCTTTGCGTTAAGAGCCTGTCCTCCGAGTAAATGAAAATGGAGGTGTCCGACGACTTGCCCCCCATCTGCCCCAGTATTCGTGACCACTCTGTAGCCCGACTCAGCTACTCCTAACTCCTCAACTAAACGCTGGATCACGCCAAAAAGATGACCGATTAACGTTTCGTATTCAGGCGTAACATCATTAAGACTACGCAAATGGTTTTTTGGAATAATGAGCAAGTGCACAGGGGCTAGCGGTTGATTATCTTTAAAAGCGATCACCTCATCATCCTCATAGACAATTTCACTCGGAATTTCTCGAAGGGCAATTTTACAAAACACACAATCAGCCACTTGCATTGTTATCTCCCCCTTATTTTATAAATCGAAACAATTATTTGTGCTACCAGTTAGAAAGTAAACTTTCGTGTTCGCATCACAAAGCGCCATCGGCGCTGTTGAGAGCGCAGCAATTCAACCGTTCCCAGTCAAGTCGTATATCCTACGTCTTTCTCGTCTTTCCTCATCGTTTTCAGCCCGGAGGGTGTGATTTTGCGGAGCGAACCCATCCAGCAGAGTCGCGTCAATCACGCTTATATTACGAAGCGCGTAGCGTGGCAACGGTTCACATGCGACGGAATACGATGTTCCTAGTGCCGCATGCGCCAAGGATGGCATAGCATGCGGCCAGAACAACCCAGAGGTTTTGCCGACGCTCGCTTCGTAATCAAGCGTGATAGCGATGGCGCTGTGGGTGATCGGAGTAACTTCACGCCCTCCCCACCATCCCCTCTTCCAAAACAACCGTTACAAACCGCCGAGAAGTCCAAGTCTTTCCGTCCTCACTGGCTGGTATTTGAACCTGAATGTAATGTGGAGTATGCCCTATTGCATACCCTTGCGGATCAATCCATTCGATCAGAATTTCCACAGGTTTTCCAATAAAATGACCTACAAACTCTTCCTGACTAACACGAGCAACCAACAACAGATCCTTAACCCGTTGTTCCTTTAGTTGCTTCGAAACTTGATCAGAATAGTCTGCTGCAGGCGTTCCTTTCCGCTTCGAATAGGGAAATACGTTAATTCCGGAAAAACCGCAGGACTTCACAAACTCTAAAGTAGAGGCGTGATCTTCTTCTGTTTCTCCTGGAAAACCAGCAATGATGTCCGTCGTGACGGCAAGATTTGGAATTTGCTGACGAAGTCTTTCAAGCAGGTCTCGATATTGGTTCAAAGTATATGGACGGTTCATTCGGGTCAGTATCCTGTCGCTTCCACTCTGTAAGGGCATGTGTAAGTGGGGACAGACCTTATCTGAAGAGACGATACTCTCGATTAGCTCAGACGTATATTCCATCGGTTCGATCGAACTCAAGCGCAGACGACTTAGCCCGGGTATTTTGACCAATTCCCTTACTAAACGAGCCAAGTTCCATTCTTCCTTTAGATCTTGTCCATAATACCCAGTATGAATTCCAGTCAAGACTATTTCAGGATGTCCAGCCTCAACAAGCCGGCGAGCCTCAGCTAAAGCATTCTCTGGCAAACGACTTCGCAAAGGGCCACGTGCATAAGGAATAATACAATAAGTGCAGAATTGATTACACCCTTCCTGAATCTTGAGAAGTGCTCTTGCCCGGTGCTCTTCGCTGAGTTGGGGAAGCTCTTCAAACTCCTCCGCTTCCCAAATCTCATGCACAGCATTCTGAGGTCTACGCTCGACTTTAACTTGCTCAATCCACTCTAACATCTTCATTCGATCCTGCGTCCCAAGTACGAGATCAACGCCTTCAATACCCAAGACTTCTCCNNGGATGTTTCCTAATCATTCGGCGAATAACTCGGCGAGACTTACTATCTCCTGTATTCGTCACAGTACAAGTATTAACGACGACAACATCCGCTTCTTCAGAGGAATCGACCACCAGATACTTTGCCTCCCTGAAGAGTTGGGCTACTGCTTCGCTCTCAGTTTGGTTCACCTTGCAGCCAAGCGTGACGAAACATACTCGTGGTTCGTGATTCGCAGTTNNTTCAACTTCTAAAGGCATAAATACTCCACCTTTTGTTCCAAAAACAACTAACGCGGTCAATCCCTGAACAGCGTTTCTAGTTTGAGTAGAACTTCCTGCATTATTTTTACTGACATTCTACACGCAAATTGTGCTGATCCACTTATCCAATCAAGATTTTTAATTTGATCCGCCAGAATAACGCCCCCACAGGAAGCCCCGTCTGTAATTTTAGTATATACAAGAAAACATTTCTTAGCTATTAATTTTCAGCAATAGCACCTAAATGTTTTACTAAGATCCATCTCCTGATTCTTTATCTATTAAAATCCTTTTCATTAGGCTTATTTAAATACTTTCCTAAAAAGCCAACATATAACACCAGATATTACCCCTTTGGATCCTATAGGTGGCATGAAATACGCAAATAAATGTTTACATACGCATGGATAATGCGTATAATATAGACAGGGGAAGGCGCTGAAAACAATGAAGGTTCGGGAAGTACTTAAGCTTCTGAATAAGGATGGATGGACAGTGAAAGATACAAAAGGCTCACACAGTCAACTTACTCACCCGACAAAATTGGGTAAGGTAACATTGCCGAACCACAAAGGAGATATACCTCCTGGCACACTTAATAGTATTTGGAGGCAGGCAGGGTTGAAATAAACCTTGCATCCTGGCTAACGATATATTTATAACTAATAAATAATAATGGAGGGGATTGACTTGCGAAAAGCAACTTACTTTGCAGTGTTTGAACCGTCGACCGAAGGGACATTTGGCGTATATTTCCCTGATTTGCCAGGATGTATTTCAATGGGCAATAACTTTCAACAAGCCCAAAGCATGGCAAAAGAAGCGTTGGGGCTTCATTTATGGGGGATGGAGAAAGATGGGGATAACATACTGGAGCCTTCTCAGCCACCTTTTCAAGATATGCCTAAAGGCGCTATGGTCGTTCCAATTACAGTTTTTCCCGATATAGTTAAAAATGAGATGGATAATCGGGCCGTTAAAACAAATATAACATTACCTGCATGGTTAAAAGAATTGGCTGAAATGCAAGGAGTAAATTTCTCGCAGATCACCCAAGCAGCCTTAAGAGAATATCTTGAGGTAGAAAAACAATAACGATGACAAATCAATAGACTATATTGGGGTTTTAACCCACAATCATTTTGACTCTACTTTGTAGTTTTTCTATATCTATGTCTAGTCCCTTGTGCTGATAGTCCTTGATTGCTTTTATATCTTTAGCCATGCTATTTTGGAGTTTTTCGATTCGCGTTTGACCCTTAACTATCTTTTTATTTTCCTCTAAAATTTGTTTGAGCAGTTCTTCCACTTCCCTCAACCCCCCATATCTTTTTATAATTTAGTATAGCATTGTTTGCGACGAACGGAATAATTTTTCGTCTTGATCCGATAGTAAAGATTATGACAATAGCACCAACGTTCTTATCGATAAGGACACTGGTACTATTCTTTTTTGAACTCGTAAATTCATATGTTTGACTAAGATCAATTTGCCATAAGAAATAAAATTTTTAAGAAATCAGAGATATACAAATTACTACCCTGTATCGATTATTCCACAACCTTATAGCCAGCCAATTGAAGAGAGGGCCTGGTATAAATGAAAATCATCTCCACTGGCTCGTCATACGGATTGTAAAACCAATGAACTGCTCCGCGTGGAATAAACATCGTGTCGCCCTTACCCATTTCCATTTCTGTGTCCCCAACTCCACTCATTCCTCTACCCGAGAAAATATAAATAACTTCCTCAGCGTCCTCATGAATATGTCTCTTATGAGAAGAGGTTTTTGCTTCAAACTTGCAATGTGCATCAGAAATTTATTATTCATATTTATCTCCTTTCATTTACCTTCCAAGGCGAATAGGGAATATCACAATAAAACGCTCCGTTTATTCGTCTATCTCACTCATCTACCATTCAACATGCTTTCTAGATATTCCTCCCATACCATTCGCTATTAATAAACAACACCTTCATTTTTACTCCTTTGGGTCCTATAAGTGTCATTACTGAAAGTAGCGAAAATACCATTTTCCCCTATTCAGCCAAATCCGTCTCTCACCGACGATTTGGCTGTTTTTATTTTCTGCTTTTTAGCCCCTGAAAAGTGTGTTTTTGGTTCGATCATCGAAGTCCGTTTTTCTCTCGCTCACGTCGATTTACTATAGTGTCTATTTCAAAGTTTTCTTTGTCTGTCATAACCGAAACACATCCTACATCCCTAACGATGTTGAACCCCTAGTTGCTACCCTTCTGTGCTGTCTTCGTTCGCTGCGCGAACT
>PKWS01000071.1 GCA_003132105.1 Desulfosporosinus sp. | reverse complement strand
GATTTTAGCAGAAAGAGAGGTCGGACAAAAGCCTTGAAAAAACTCCGAATTTGATACACTTTTGAAAGCGGTAAAAATTCCAGTGAAATCAATGGGTTGACTGTGGTAGAGGCTAAAGTGCTGGTGTTTTTCTAGCTGCACGGCACTCAGGGCAACATCCAGGTTCGTTCGCGAACCCTGTTTCAGATGCTGAAAATTCGAAATCCCGACCACAGTCTTTGCAATTTAGAACTTTGTCATTAAACTTGTGTAGAGTTTGTTTTAACTCCTGTAATCGGTACGGTTGGATTTAGATACCCAAGCATCAAATCTGCAAATATGGGGATCCTATGTTTAAACTGAAATACACTATAACCATAGAAAGGAGCTTAAAGCCGATGAGCAATAAGAAAACTGACAAATCGAGAACCCATGCAGCTAACGTCGATGACGGCCTCCCAAATTCTGATCATGATATGAAAAAGGTTCCAACAAGTGCTACAAATAATCCTAAGGACCGGGTTTGAACCTTGGCCCTTTTTAATTAGGGTAACCCCTTTGCGATTTAGGCCATCATTATTCACACATTGGTGGCTCTACTACACCGAAATATCCATCATAAAAGGCATTGATTGAATAGGAGGGATTACATTGGCCAAAACGGATAATCCGGCGGACTATGAGGCTCACCTTCAACAACATATCGACCACACTGTAGCTAATTTACATGAAGCAGAGGATTACCTGGATGAGCATTCAGGTAAGATTACAGCTGGTAAGAAGCAAGTTATTGAAGCTAAAAATGATCGACGTGAAGAAAGTATCAAAGGTTTCATGGCGGGGAAAAAAGACGAAGCTCAACAGTAAAAGCATTATTCAGAAAAGGAGGAATTACTTTGTCCTTTAAACCGAATGAAGAATCTAAAAAGGTCTCAGACCAGACGACTACTCATACCCAGAAAAACTCTCCTGCCTCCAATACAACGCAGAAGGAAAGAGACGCAATAATCCCAGCCAAGGATCTAAGTCCAGATGATCTGGAAATTCTCGATAGTGGTTTCTAAATGAAAAAGCATAGTATTATCCGACTATAATTGTATGAAACCAAGGCTAGATGCGTTATCGCGTCTAGCCTAACTTATTATTTTTCATAGTTATCTTGAGTTTTGTGAGTAGGTAAGGCTTTTTGATCCACCTGATGAAGAAGCTGTCCGGTCGTCACGAGGATACCACAGATCCGAAGCATCGAGGTTATGAAAGTGAAAATGAAAAAGTTTATCACATTTGCAGTTTTGACCATTATCACTCAGTCCCAATGTGTAAGATATACCTCCTCCCTCGTAACAACAAAAAAACCTCCCAGGCATAAGCCAAGGAAGGTTTCTACTAATAACGATTTAATAGTTGTCACGTGTTTTGGGTACAAAACACTCGCGACAATAGACAGGTTTGTCACCAGACGGTTGTTTGCTGGACTGTTAGCAGGACCGGGACCGTAACTATTGGAAACTTTACGCTGTGGGAAATCTCATTTTAAGTTCGTTTTTGTGCTTAGAGATGGACCCGAAGTTACTTTATCAAACTATATAATTCACTCTAAGTTCATGTTGTTTAGCTCACTCCAACCCTTTGTACCAATCAGCGGGACAAAACGTACCTGCCCCAAATTTTCTTCCTTGAGTTCACCGGTCGATGTTTTCTTAACACGAATCAGCTTTTGTTCTCCCTTATCCCCTATCGGAATAACCAAACGTCCACCGATTGCCAATTGATTGATTAAGGAATCCGGAATCACCGGGCCTCCCGCCGTGACCAGTATAGCGTCGAACGGTGCTTTTTCCGTCCACCCAAGTGTGCCATCTCCAACGCGCACTTCAATATTTCCATAACCCTCATTCTGAAACCGTTCCTTCGCAAAATGGGCCAGTATGTCATGGCGTTCAATTGTATAGATGTATGCGGCCATGCTGGATAAAATAGCGGCGGAATAACCGGAACCCGTTCCTATTTCTAAAACCTTATCGCTCGCTTTTAACTCTAAAGCCTGAGCCATGAGGGCTACAATATATGGCTGACTAATCGTCTGCCCTGCTTCAATTTCCAAGGCGGTGTCATAATACGCATACTCTTGTTTATCTTCCATAACATACTTATGTCTTGGAACAATAAGCATACTATTAACTACTGCCTCATTCGTAATGTCCCGCCCCATGAGTTGAGTTTGAACCATCCACTCACGTTCTGCCAGTCGTTCATCTAAATCACCTTTATTATAATCTTTAGCCAAATTAATCTCTCCCTGATTTTAAGATTCTACTATTTTCTCCGTTTTTATAAATTTTATTTACCAGCATTCTGCTAAATAAGCGATAACTTGATTTTTGCCAGCAATTTAGCCTCTGTATGAATTTTACAGCCTCTCACCGTAATTTCAATTATTTTGTGAATCATCTTCCCATTTGCCAAATTTTAGCGGAAAATGGCTATACCTTCCCCTACCCCAAAATTAATTATTCTTATGAAACTGTTTAATTTCTAGGAGCTACTAAAAACCAATTCAGCTTTATACACCAGCAAATATAGACCTTTAAGTAAGAGTCTTACCATTTCTCGTTGAGTTGTAAAATGGTTTTTCAGTCGTCTAACTAAAAATAATTGCATGATATTCGAT
>PKWS01000345.1 GCA_003132105.1 Desulfosporosinus sp. | reverse complement strand
TTTTTTGAAAAAGGAATTGGAATGTTTCTGTAGAAAAGTATTAACCATAAATTAAAGCTATGTGATGTCAATGAAGTTTAAGGGAGGGATAAAGTTGAAACAGATTCTGACCAGAAGCGAACATTGCCTAGGGTGTAAAAGCTGTGAGCTGGCGTGTGCAGTTGCCCACTCGACCAGTAAGACCTTGTTCGAGGCAATTAATGAACTTAAACCACCGCAAAAACGGGTCTTTGTCGAGTCCAGCGGAGGGCTCAATTTCCCACTTCAATGTCGCCAATGTTTAGATGCTCCTTGTGTTCACGCTTGTATGAGTGGAGCTATGCAGTTTGATCTAAAAACTGGGCTCATTCAAGTCGATGAACTCAAGTGCGTTGGGTGCATGATGTGTGTGATGGTCTGCCTGTTTGGGGTTATAGCGGAGGTTTCTTCTACCCACAGAGTTGCCAAGTGTGACCGATGTCAGGACTTAGATTACCATCCGGCCTGTGTCTCAGCCTGTCCGACGAAAGCTTTAGAATTTGTTGAGGTTCAAGAGTTTGCCCACAGTGGACGGCAAACCCTCCTAGACCAACTGAAGGGAGTCAATTAATATGAAATCTCAAAAATCAATTGATCCTGCTGTCTTAGAATTGTTGCCCAAAGCGGCCTTAGATGGCGTCGAAACCGTCTGGGATCGTTATGAAGCACAACAACCCCAGTGTGGCTTTGGAAGTTTAGGGGTCTGTTGTCGTCATTGTGTTCAAGGACCCTGTCGGATTGATCCCTTCGGAAACGGGCCGAAAGCAGGGATTTGCGGCGCCAGTGCCGATGTCATTGTCGCTCGTAATCTGCTCAGGCAAGTCGCCGCTGGAGCCGCCGCCCATGTCGATCATGCTTATGACGTTGTAGAGGCTTTAGAGTTGGCGGCCAAGGGAGAAATTAATTACACCATCACGGACGAAACCAAATTGCACCAGGTGGCCAAAGGGTTAGGCTTAGATATCTCTGGTAAAAGCAAAGCAGAACTTGCCTTGGAGGTTGTCGAAGTCGCTTATTCTGATCTAGCGAACCATGGAAAGAGCCCTGTTAAGTGGTTAATGGCCAATGCTCCCAAAGAAAGAATTGCCGTTTGGGCTAGCCTTGGAATTCTCCCTCGCAATCCTGATCGAGAAATTCGGGAAGCTATGCACCAGACTACTATGGGTATGGATGCTGACCCCGTGAATCTAGTCCTAGCCACCGCTAAACAAGGGCTAGTGGACGGCTATTCCGGCTTAAAACTAGCTACAGATATGCAAGATATCCTTTTTGGAACCCCCACTCCCGTCGTGACGGAAGCGAACTTAGGGGTCCTCAAGGAAGACCATGTCAATCTGATAGTCCATGGACATGTTCCCATACTTTCTGAAAAAATTGTCTATTGGGCTGGTAAACTCCAAGATGAAGCGCGTCTTGCAGGAGCCAAAGGGATCTTAGTCTCTGGAATTTGCTGTACAGGCAATGAAGTTTTAATGCGCAAAGGGATCCCTCTGGTTACTAACTTCCTAGCTCAAGAACTAGCCATTGTTACCGGAGCGGTTGACGCTATGGTCGTCGATGTTCAATGTATCATGCCTTCCTTAACCCAAGTTGCTTCTTGTTATCATACTGAGATCATCACAACGATGCCGATTGTTAAACTTCCAGGAGCTACCCACGTTCCCTTTACGTTAGAGAATGCGGATGAAGCCGCTCAAGAAATTGTACGTAAAGCGATCTCCTCTTTTCTCAGACGGGATCCTAAGAAGGTACAAATTCCTAATTACAAACGTAAGGTTATGGCTGGATTTAGTGTGGAAGCCATCGTCGGGGCACTATCCGCCGTGGACCCTGTAGATCCTTTGAAGCCTCTCATTGATAATATAGTCAATGGAAATATCTTGGGTGTTGTGGCAACAGTTGGCTGCAACAATGTCAAGGTTACGCATGATCTAATGCATGTGGAATTAGTCAAAGAGCTCATCAAAAATAATGTTCTGGTCGTTGCCACGGGATGTTCCGCACACGCCCTGGCCAAGGCAGGTCTTATGAATTCCGAAGGAACTGAAGCCTATGCTGGAGAAGGCTTGAAAGCAGTCTTAACTGCTATTGGCCAAGCAGCAGGGCTTGGCGCTCCGCTTCCACCCGTACTGCACATGGGAAGCTGTGTGGATAATTCAAGAATAGGGGATTTAGTCACAGCGATTGCGAAATACTTAAATGTCGATTCGGCCTTATTGCCGATAGCTGCAAGTGCTCCCGAACCCCAGCATGAAAAAGCCCTGAGCATCGGGACGTGGGCTGTGACCATGGGGCTTACCACTCACCTTGGCGTTGTTCCGCCCGTGCTTGGTAGTAAGGCGGTGGCCGAACTACTTACCCAAGGGCTTAGTGGTGTGATCGGTGGGAAATTCTATATAGAAACCGATGCCTTGAAAGCTGCCCATGGACTTATTGAGGACATCCGAGCAAAACGAAAAAACCTCGGACTTCCTAGTTAAAGGACGGGAAAAAAATTATGAGCTATATTGTTATAGGAAATAGCGCGGCAGGGTTATTTGCGGTTGAAGAGATTCGGAAACACGACACCCAATCAGAAATAATAGTCCTGACGGCAGAAAATGAACCGAGTTATTCTCGTTGTCTAACCACTTATTTTTTAGCAGGAGATATGCCTGCTTCCCGACTTTACTTGCGTGAAGAAGGTTTCGCAGAACGACTCAATCTAAATGTAGTTTATGGAGTCGAAGTTAACCGGATCGATCCCAAACGTCAACTTGTTCAAAGTACCAATGGACGGGAATGGGACTATAGCAAACTTTTACTCGCTATGGGGGCCTCAGCGAATAAGCTCACGATCCCAGGTGGAAATCTTCCAGAAGTCTTTACTCTGCGCACTATGCAGGATGCTTTAGCCATTAATGCAGTCTTAGAGCAGGGAGCGCAAAAAGGCGTCGTCATCGGTGGGGGGTTGGTCAGTCTGAAGAGTGCTTATGCTTTGAGAAAACGTGGGCTTGAGGTCACCGTTTTGATTTCCTCTGGACAAGTCCTCTCTCAAATGCTTGATAAAAGGGCCGGTGACTTGATTCAAGGGCGCTTGAGTGCCCACGGAGTGAAATTTCTTTTACAAACAGAGGCTTTGGCAATCACTGGAGAAGAACACGTACAAGGTGTGCTGATCGCGCCTAATACGGAACTCGAAGCTAATTTTGTGATTGTTGGCAAGGGAGTGCATCCGAATATAGGGAATTTAAGAGATATCGGCTTGAATATTGGTCGAGGAGTTCAGGTAGATTCTTCCTTAGCCACAAATCTTCCCAACATTTACGCGGCAGGGGATATTGCGGAGACTTGGGACCTGGTTCGTCAGAAGTTCGCTGTGAATGCCACTTGGCCGAATGCGACAACCCAAGGCAGAATTGCTGGGGCAAATATGTGTGGAGGACACGAGGCCTATCCTGGATCTCTTGGCTTAAACTCTGTGGACTTCTTTGGGCTCTCGGCCATGTCCGCTGGAATCACGAAGCTCCCTGAGAATAAGGGACTAGGAAATTGGTATCAAGAAGAAAGCCAAAAAATGGCTGGAGATATGCCCATATATCGCAGCCTAATTTGGCAAGGAGACCTTCTAAAGGGCTTTGTACTTGTTGGTGATACCTCTCAATGCGGTGTCTTGACAGCCTTAATTAAAGCAGGTCGGCCCCTAACCCAAGCCCAAAAGAATTTGACGAAGGGCAAAATGGGGACCCTTGTGGTAGGAATGATGACGTAAGTTAACAATATCCATTGGTGTAGCAAGCTCTACTAAGGCTACAACTGCTGAGCAATTATTTTTGACATTTTAAATGCTCTTCGTTTATTAAAAATGCTCAGTGATAAGCTTTGCAATTGTGTTTACATCCTTGTGGAAGTCTAAAGGTTTAACTGCAGGTCCTTCAATTATATCTCCTTCATAGGAAAACCTTGAGCCATGGCAAGGACAATCCCAGGATTTTTCAGCGGAATTCCAATTACATTCACAGCCCATATGTGTACATGTTGTATTCACGACGTGTAATGTACCTTGTTCATCCCTATATGCTCCAGCTCTTTCTCCATTTGCCTCGATTATTTCTCCTTTACTGGGTTTAATTTCAACATGCTCTTGCAACGGGAAAAGTTTACCCTCTATTAGTTTATCTGCTACATTAAGATTTTCAATAACAAAATTCTTGGCGGAAGCGGATATGGTTAGTCGTGAGGGATTATAAACATCTTGCCAAGGACTTTTTCCACTAATTATTAAGTCCCTTAAAATCATAGAGGATGCTATGCCGTTGGTCATTCCCCACTTGCCATAACCAGTTGCAATATACATATTTGGAGTTTTTGATGTGAAATGCCCCACAAAAGGCAGCCCATCCATAGTCATGCAGTCTTGGGTTGACCATCGATAAGGAATATCCTCTACTGTGAAAGTTTCATTAGAAAAATCTATTAATGCTTCATAGTTTTTGGACGTATCCTCACCCTGCCCAGTTTTATGCTGTTCACCGCCTACTAATATCAATTCACCATTTTCAGACATTTGGCTACGAAGTGAGTGACCAGATTCTTCAGCTGCTATATACATACCGCCCGGATAACTTTCTCTTGTCCTAATAGCAACTACATATGACCTCTCCGTATAAATTCTGGCGAAATATAGCCCAGTTTTATTATAACAAGGGTAGTGGGAGGCAATAATTAGTTTCTTAGCAGTGACTTTTTTTCCTTGATTCGTAATGATTACATAATTTCCTTGATCTTCTTCTATATCAACAACACGACTTTGTTCAAATATATTGCCGCCATTATTTATAAAATTTTTAGCAAGGGCCAGCAAAAATTTGCGTGGATGAAATTGAGCTTGATTATCAAAACGCACAGCCGCCTTCACAGGAAATGACAAGGGTATTTCATCAAGGAAAGTAGCTTTAATCCCAAGTGCTGAGGCCACTTTTGCTTCATCACTTATCTTATCGATATACTCACTTTGTAATGAATATATATAGGCAGATTGAGGACTATAATCACACTTAATTTGATGTTCATTGGCCATTTTTTCAATCATACGAATAGCAGATTCGTTTGCATCAG
>PKWS01000277.1 GCA_003132105.1 Desulfosporosinus sp. | reverse complement strand
TCATCTCGCTGTTCCACCCTTTTTATTGTTAGCAACGTCCCGATGTTTTACATTGATGGCATAATTACGTTCCTTTAGAAATTGCCCCACCCGTTCAGCAATGGCCACAGAGCGATGTTGTCCGCCCGTACAGCCAATCCCAATGGCCAAGTGGTTTTTTCCCTCTTGAACATAATTAGGCAGGATGTATTCCAATAAGTCCAAGTATTTCTCCATAAACTTTTGGGCCATGGGATTTCCAAAGACATATTCCTGAACCAAAGTGTGTTCACCGGTCAGCGGACGTAACGTTTCAACATAAAACGGATTCGGTAGAAAACGCACATCCATGATAAGGTCAGCGTCCATCGGAATTCCGTATTTAAAACCAAAGGATATCACCGAAATGGCCATTTGGCCCAGTCCTTGCGATTTACAAAACAGCTCAGCCACTTGGGAGCAGAGTTGTTGGGAGGATAGGTTAGACGTATCGATAATGTTGTCAGCCCGGATTCTTAACTCCTCTAGTTGCTGGCGTTCGGCTTGAATTCCATCTAAAACGCGGCCACGAGGAGAAAGAGGGTGCCGACGTCGAGATTCTTTATAACGGCGGATCAACGTTTCATCCGAGGCATCCAGAAAGAGGACTTCGAGATGAAAGCCTTCCTTCTCTAAATTACTTAATGCTTCACTGAGTGACGAAAAAAATTCCCCACCACGCAAATCGCAAACAATCGCAGCTTTGGACACTTTCCCCCTGGACTGGGCACATAGTTCCGCGAATTTTACAAGAAAGGTAGGCGGTAAATTATCGACACAGAAAAACCCTTGATCTTCAAGACTTTGCATGGCCTGGGTCCTCCCAGCACCAGATAAGCCCGTGATGACAATTAGCTCTACTCCCTTATCATCTATTTCGTTTCTAGCCATTTTTACACCTCTCCTCAGATTTTGATTAAGGTTGTCACTTGACCACTAAGGCTTTATGGCTTCCCCTTGCGCATTGGCAAGAGCATCCTCCGGAGTGGAGTTGCCTGCAAGGACGTTGTTCCACGCCTTGTCTTGAAAGGGAATCAATTTCCACTCTGAGGCATTTCCTTCTAAAGCCCACGCTTTGGCGAGGGCAATATTTGCCTGTGGAAAAACGCCTTTCTGAGCTTCTGGACGTTGATAGTACCCCATATTGGCTGGTAGAAGACTTCCCGCTTGCAGCATTGCTCCTTCCACTTCCGGTGTCAACAGAGCTTTCTCAACAATCTGAATCACCGGCATCATGGCTTCATTCGTCTTAATGGCAGAATTCGCAATCCCTAGTGTCGTGCCTAAAAGCTGGTGTCCTTGCCCTCCAACCAATTCAACCAGCTGCATGCTTCCCCAAGGTACATTTTGCTGGGTTAAGAATTTGGCCTGACTCGCCCCCGCGATCATGAAGGGTGTCCCCCCACTAACAAATGTATTGAGTGCCCAAGGATCAATTCGAAGGCTTTTGGCACCTTGCCAAGTCAAGAGTTGTTTAAGAAACGCAACATTGATGGGATCATCCAGAACTGGTTTTCCTGCATTCACCAAACGCCCGCCTTGCCCATTCCACCAGCCAGAAAGAGAGAACGTATCCGGCGCGACGATGGAAATTCCTCCTTTGGTTGAGAAAAGGTCGTCTAAATTGACAGGAACACGGGCTGTATCTGTTCGGAAATAGAGCAAAGGAACATCCGTCAACCAAGGAGAAGCATATCCTCCCCCCCCAAATTGGAAGGCGGACAAGGCGGCAGGAAATGCCTTGTCATCGATGTACGTTGTTTTGGCTAGCGTACCGTGCTCATAAAGCAGGCGGATATTTTCTCTTGACGCGATAAAAATCTCCGGCCCTTCCCCTCCTGCTTCCGCCTGATAGGAAAAGGATACAAAGTTTTGTTCCGGNNGTCCGCCTGGTTGTCCCGTCTGAGGTGCTCTCGCGCATCCAATGACAAGTATGGATAAAGCGAATATACACCCCCAAAGGGTAATGGTTTTGCGTAAGAAATATCGAGACGTCATTGCTCTGCACTCCATTCATCCTCAAACCGGTAAGCCTTAACCTTCCCCTGTTGATAGTGGAAAAGATACCAACACGGCGCGGGAGATTCCCCGACTTGTAATACATCAGAGGTGAAATAGGTGACTGCCGTATTGCGGTTCCACTGTCGCCGGTCCATTTGTTTGAACTCCGGAATTATTTTTTCCCAATAACCATCTCTTCGAACTTCATCTTGTCTAGTTTTCCAAGGATCAGATTTTCCCTCTGTTTCCAAGCTAACTTTCAGTCGCAGTCGTAGATAGTCGGGAATGTTGTTGGGACGCTCCCAAAGGTAGTAATCAAAGCGCAGGGCGTCGCAGATTCTTTCCCGCGTGGGGAGATCTTGATGTGTGATGCTCGATGCACGATGCTCGATGCTCGATGCTTGATTTCTGAAAGCTTTGCTTTCATACAATTTCGAACTTCGAGCCTCGGACTTCGAGCCTCGAAAATCATGAAACCCCTCGATGAATTCCCATAGCTTGTCAAAGAGGGCTTTGCCCTGCCATTGTCGGTGAAACCAACCACAATGTTCCCAAAATTCAGCAAACCCATGGTAAAAATCAAACGGGGTTGGAAACAATTTCAGAACTTCACACAAGGCGTGCGCAAACTTCCCTGAATTATAATATTTATCGAGTAAGTCTTCCATGCGTAATAGTTGAAGTATTTCTCCATGGGACAAGACTGGGGTTTCTAAAATAGTATAGGGCGGATCCGGGGTGTACACGAGGCCATAATGGTTGCTTCGCAGACGAAGTCCTGATCCCTTAAGTACTTTTAGAAATCCGAGCTGGAGCATAGCCGGTTTCACTAGGTATACATCGTTAAACGAAGTCCGGAAATTTGTCCAGTTTTCCTCTGGTAACCCAACAATCAGGTCAAGATGGAGCGGTATCCCTAGAGTCTGCATTTCTGGCACGTATTTTTTCCACTCCTCAAAGTTTTGAGGGCGTGAAACAATCTTAAGTGTCGGTTTGTGCGTAGACTGTACACCGATTTCCAATTGTATTAGACCACGAGGATAAGCTCTGAAATAATCCATCCATTCGTCATCGAATAGATCCCCTGCCATTTCGCAATGAACCCTAATCCGCTGAGCATCCGGGAGGAGTTTGCTTTCTTCCCTTACAATGTCCAAAATCCGTAAAGCGTGACGCTTATTAGCATTGAAGGTTCGGTCCACAAACTTGATGGTCGTGGCACCGTTTTTAAGCATTTGACGAAACATTGGGCGAAACTGCTCCGGCTCTAAAAATCGAACCCCCCGGAAGGTCGAGGACAAGCAATACTGACAGTTAAACGGGCATCCCCTAGTTGTCTCAACATAGACAAGTCGGCCTGTGAAGTCTTCTTTCTCAGTATATGGATCCGAGAGGTCGTTCAAATCAGAGGCTACAAGTCGGAGAGGATTGATGACTATTTTTCCGCTCTTGTTCCAAGCAATACCTGAGACATGAGAAAGATCATTCCCTCCCTCCCACGTGGTAAGCAACTCTAAAAACGTTTTCTCTCCTTCACCGATAACAAGGGCATCTACCTCCTGATGCTCCAGTAGAAACTCCTCGACCTCGAAAGAAACTTCCGGACCCCCAACGACAAATTTCACATTCGGACAGACAGGATGAAGCTGCCTGATCAGCGCTACAATTTCTTTAAGGTTCCAAATATAACACGAAAAGCCAATGACATCGGCCTTGGCTTCATAAAGCTCCCCAGCAATTCGATCAAGGCGGTCGTTAATGCTAAATTCCCGCAGCAAAACGTCAGGGTATACAGCTTTGACCTCACCACGTAAATAGCGAAGGGCTAGACTTGTGTGAACATATTTTGCATTGAGGGCAACCAAAAGAATACGCAAAATAAACAACCCCCTTCGCCCTAAGTATAGCGGTTCAGACCCCTTAATGCAATTCTTGTGCCAGATTGCACGAGGATGCGTATTTTCCTTCTAACACACGAAAGAACAGTAACAAAACTATTAACCTCTCCTAGTTTCGTTACTGTTCTAGGTGCCATGGCACTTGGTTAAATAGTCTTGGAGATTTTGGAAGCGGTCTTTGCTTCCAAGCAAGCAAGACCGAACATCACAATTGTCCCTAAGAGTAACGTTGATCCTGATAACATGTAAACCTTTTCCACCCCGATTTGCGTGGCGCCATAGGTTAGAATCAAAACAGATCCCATAAAAGCCACCCGTGTTGAAGCAAAGCGGGCGCTGAAAACTCTGCCTCGCATAGGGGCTGCTGTTTCTTCCTGAAAAATGCTTTGGATTGGAATTAAAAACATGGCATTAGAAACTCCTGATAAGAAAAAGCCCATAAGTGCAAGGGGATAGGTTGGAAACATTCCCAGAACCCCAATTGTCAGACCTGAGATAAAATATCCCCAGAGCACCAATTTTTGTTTATTTATGCGATTTCCCCAGACGCTAATCGCTATACTACCTACTGTAATGCCCACCGCCGCGCTCGCTTCGAGGATTCCCAGTCCCACGGTTGAGGTCTTCAACGTATCTAGAGCATACACAAAAATCAGGGGATTAAAGCCACTGAAAACTAGTAATACTAAACAGTACGTAAGCAGAGTATGTGCTAAAATTTCTGTTTTCCAGATATAGGCTAAACCCTCCAAAATGTCTTGAACGATGTGTGACTCGTTTTTCTTATCTAAGCTATCTTCTAGGTGATCCTGAGTTTCAAATTTAAACGTCATTAAAAAAATCAAAGCCGCCGAGAACAAGAAGGTTAAGGAGTCTAGGTAAAATATCTTTTGAATCGGGATAAACATGATTAATATGCCCGACAGTGCATACCCGAGGATTTCAGTAATGTTTTCCGAAGTTTCCGCTAAAGAAGTCGCTGTGAGAATCTTTTCTTTAGTAAAGATGGCTGGAATGACTGCCATTTTTGCAGGGCTAAAAAACAAATTCGCCGTTGTGCTAAGAAACGTTAAGAAATAAACTAAGTTGATCGAATAGCCAATCATAATTGGAATTAAGCCCACAAAAACTGCCCTTAATAAATCGGCAGTAATCATCGTCCGTTTTTTGTTCCAACGATCGACATAGGCTCCCGCGATAAGTCCGAATAGTAAATAGGGTAAGAACGTCGCCAGTGTCATCTTTCCTACTTCTAAAGCACTCCCTGTCAGCCGGTAAATCAAGACACCTAAAGCGACATAATGGAGTTTATCACCCAAGGCTGAAAGGAATTGTCCCGTCAATAAAAGGGTAAAGTCTTTCTCTCTTAGTAAGGTTAGGGGTTTAACTACAAGTTCTCCACTCGTCAAATCGCAATCCTCCAATATATTCTTAGAATATTCCTTAAAATGTAATATTCTATTAAATACAGAGGAACTCCTTGTTATTAAATCGAGAAATATTCAACATTTTATAACAACTATCGACAAATGGAGAGAGAGAGGGTAGAGACCCACTGAATCATCGCGCGAACCGAGTTCGCTTTCAGCCATGAAACCCACCTGGGAAAAGTACTGGAGCGACCTTCGGCGTAATCACCCCGAAGGAGTACCCCTGTTGTTTAAGATACTTAACAATCCGTGGCAGCGCATCAACCGTTGTGACCTTAGCCCCGGCG
>PKWS01000182.1:4398-5096 GCA_003132105.1 Desulfosporosinus sp. | reverse complement strand
AAGGGAGGGAGAATTCTCTTTTTATTGTTATTTAGTACTATTGGGGTTGACACATAAGGTGACCCTGAATAGGTGCAGAAAATTTCATTATGGAAGTGATAAGATATGGCAAAATTTCTAGAATTCCAAGGGAAAGAATGGCTTAGAAAAGCGGGACTGGCGGTACCGCAAGGTCGAGTAGCATCAACTCCGGAAGAAGCCAAACAGATTGCCGAGGAGATTGGCAAAGCAGTTGCCGTTAAAGGGCAGGTTCAGGCCGGAGGGCGCGGTAAAGCAGGCATTGTTAAATTAGTGAATACTCCAGACGAAGCGGCGGCTGCAGCTGCCGAAATTCTCGCTAAAACTGTAATGGGTACACCAGTTCAACAGGTGCTCGTCGAGGAAAAACTGGATATTCAAAAAGAGTATTATTGTTCGTTCGTTGTGAATGGAGCAAGAGAAGCTCGTTCTCCTATGCTGATGTTCAGCACAGAGGGTGGAATGGACATTGAAAGTGTTCCAGAAGAGTTGCTTTTTAAAGTCAACATCGATCCGATTAATGGATTACAAGTCTATGACGCGATTGATGTGTGTGCCCGAGCCGGAATTCCGCCACAAGACCTCAGCAAGTTCGCAAGTTTTCTCACCAAACTATCTCTTGCCTACAAAAAGTATGACTGTCAAACACTGGAGATCAATCCATTCGTCATGACGCGTAG
>PKWS01000182.1:1690-4344 GCA_003132105.1 Desulfosporosinus sp. | reverse complement strand
TATCATCCCATAGGCGGTGGTTCGGCAATGATGGGTTTGGATGCGTTGAACCAAGTCGGCCTAAAGCCCGCTAACTATGCTGATACTAGCGGTAACCCAGTCGGCTCAAAAATTTACCGGGTAGCAAAGTGTGTCCTCTCCCAGCCGAATATTGATGGCTATCTGCTCGGGGGATTCATGATGGCCAATCAAGAGCAGTGGCATCATGCTCATGCCATCGTTAAAGTTCTTAGGGAAATACTTCCTACTCAAAAACCAGGTTTGCCTTGTGTTCTATTGCTCTGTGGCAACAGGGAAGACGAGTCACTAGAAATTCTCAGGAAGGGTCTTGCTGATCTGATGACACCGGATGGGCCTGGGAAGAGAATCGAGATTTATGGCAAAGAGCATGTAACAGATACTAAGTTCATAGGCCAAAGACTCTTGGCACTCAGCCAAGAATACCGGGCTGAGAAAGAAGCTAAAGGAAAGTAGGGGAAAACCAGTGCTGGAATTCGCGGAGAGAACTCTAACAGTGAAAATCGATACCAGCAAGTGTGATACATGCGAAACAAAGGCATGTGCCGACGCGTGCAAAAAGTATGCCAGGAGTGTGCTCGGGATTGATGACCAAGGTAGAGCTTCCGTTGCACATCGTAGTGCGGAAGAAATTTTACGTCTCGGAACTGAGTGTTTAGCGTGTGAGCTCGCGTGTAAGACCTCTGGTAATAACGCCATTACCATTGAAATTCCAATTAAAGGTTTAGATGAATACCTTCAGAAGCGTCAATAGCTTTTAAGCAAAAAACAAAAACATTATAAAGTTAAAACAAGAGCAAACTGTTAAATGAGGGATAAAAATGGGCATTTTGATCAACAAGAATACCAAGGTCATTGTTCAAGGGATAACGGGTCGTGAAGGATCCGTACGGACAAAATACATGAAAGAATACGGTACAAAAGTTATCGGTGGAACTAGCCCAGGGAAAGCGGGAGAAGAGGTTCATGGTATCCCGGTTTTTAACACTGTTAAAGAGATCGTCCGTGAGCAAGGAGAAATTGACTTTAGTGTCATCTTTGTGCCTGGTCGAGCCTTAAAAACAGCGGTTTNNCCGATTCACGACATCATGGAAATGATTGCCTATGCTAAATCTAAGGGATCAAGAATCCTTGGACCAGGGTCTATTGGAATTATAACACCGGGTGAGGCAGTCGTAGGCTGGCTCGGTGGTAACAAAGAATGGGCCAATAAATTCTTCCAAAAAGGGACTATTGGAGTATTCTCTCGTAGTGGTGGCCAGTCGGGAACCATACCTTGGCTTCTGAGGGAAGGCGGATTTGGGGTAAGTACTGTAATTCATACAGGGACTGAACCCGTTCTAGGTACTTCGATGGCCGATCTGCTTCCTTTATTTGAAGCAGATCCAGAGACCAAGGGAGTGGCGGTCTATGCTGAAATTGGTGGTACTCAAGAAGAAGAGTGCGCAGAGGTCATCGCAGCCGGACAATTCACCAAGCCATTCGTTGTCTATGTGGCAGGGGCATGGGCCCCAGTCGGTATGCGATTCTCCCACGCGTCAAATATTGTTGAACGTGGTCGAGGATCGGCAAAGAGCAAAATGGAAGCCATCACTCAAGCTGGCGGATTTGTTGCTGAAACACCAACCGATATCCCAATTATCTTAAAAGAGAAGATCAAAAATTGAACCATCCAACATGTTAAGTTTCCCTAGGTTAAACCTAGGAACAAATAAATTTATAGGGGGAAAAACTCATGACAATTCAAAGATCAGTTATGTATATTCCTGGAAATAATCCCAAAATGGTGGCTAAGGCTCCCGAGTTTACAGCCGACATCATCACACTTGACCTCGAAGATTCTGTACCACCGGCAGAAAAAGAAGCTGCTCGTAAAATTGTCCGCGAAAACCTCTTATATGCAGGAACTGGCGGCGCTGAAGTATATGTACGTATTAATAACTGGGAAACCGAATTAACGAACGATGATCTAGAAGCGATTGTCTATGAAGGTCTTAACGGAGTAACCTTGGCTAAAACTGGTTGTGCTGCCGACGTACAGCGCCTCGATTGGAAACTCGAAGAACTCGAGCGCCGTCGTGGCTTAGAAGTAGGGACAGTTAAGATCTCCATGTTGCTTGAAACAGCCAAAGGAATTATCAACGCTGCAGAGTGCTGCTTGGCCAGCAAACGGAATGTTAACGCTATTTTCGGAGCAGTTGACTATTGCCGTGATATGCGCGTGAAACTAACCAATGAGGCTGTTGAACAACAATATGGACGTGCACATGTAGCAGTTGCTTGCCGTGCGGCCAGAATTGTAGCGATTGATGCTCCTTTCGTCGATTTTAAAAACATTGAAGCCTTTGAGAAGAACGTTGCTGAAGGACGCCAAATGGGTTATGAAGGCCGCATGATCATCCACCCAGGACAAATCGAACCTTCCAATCGTATGTACTCTCCGGATCCAGCCGATGTTGAGTGGGCAGCTGGTGTTGTGAAAGTCTTCGAAGAAGAAGGGATTGCCAAAGGTAAAGCCTCTGTTTCTTTCAACGGGAAAATGGTAGATACCCCAGTGTACCTTAATGCTCAAGATATCATTGCAGCTCAAGCTGAAATTGAAGCAAAAAACGCTAAGTAAGATAAAGCCCGGTCAA
>PKWS01000182.1:0-1628 GCA_003132105.1 Desulfosporosinus sp. | reverse complement strand
GTTCGTAACGGTAATGATTTAAGCCTAGCCTATTCTCCCGGTGTTGCAGAGCCTTGTCTGGAAATCGCCAAAGATCCTGCCTTGGTGAACGTGTATACAAACAGAGAAAACTTAGTGGCTGTTGTGTCGACTGGTTCTGCAGTTTTAGGACTGGGAAATATCGGTGCCCGTGCCGCAATGCCAGTGATGGAAGGGAAAGGTATCCTCTTCAAAACGTTCGGTAATGTTGACGCTTTCCCAATTTGCCTAGATACTCAGGACAGTGACAAAGTGGTTGAAGTTGTAAAACTTCTTGAACCCACGTTTGGTGCAATTAATCTCGAAGACATCAAGGCTCCTGAGTGCTTCTACATCGAGGAAAAACTCAAAGAAATTTACGATGGACCAATTTTCCACGATGATCAACATGGAACAGCAGTGGTGACCATGGCTGGTCTGGTTAATGCTCTCAAAGTTGTTAAAAAGGACCTTAAAGATGTTAAAATCGTGGTCAACGGTGCTGGAGCGGCCGGAATGGCGATTGTTAAACTCTTGATGAGTATGGGACTTCAAAATGTCATTATGTGTGATACCAAAGGTACGATCTACGAAGGTCGCTCCGCAGGTATGAATAAATATAAAGAGGAGATTGCCCTCAAAACTAACCGTGAACGACTTAAGGGAAGTTTGGCAGATGCTTTAATAGGTGCTGACGTATTTATTGGCGTCTCTGGGGCGAATCTCGTTTCCCCCGAAATGGTTAAATCAATGGCCAAGGATCCGATTGTCTTCGCACAGGCTAATCCTGAACCAGAGATCTGGCCGGAGGCTGCTAAAGAAGCGGGGGCGGCTGTAGTTGGAACCGGACGTTCCGACTATCCGAACCAAGTAAACAATGTTCTAGCATTCCCGGGTATTTTCCGTGGAACGATTGATGCTGGAGCAAAAGTAATCAATGAAGAAATGAAAGTGGCTGCTGCGTACGCTATTGCAAACATCGTAAGTAGTGATGAACTGAACGCAGATTACGTCATACCTAAGGCTTTTGACTTGCGAGTGGGTCCGGCCGTAGCCGCTGCGGTTGCTAAAGCTGCAATGGAGACAGGTGCTGCTACTCGTAAAGTTGACCCTGAGGAAGTTGCCGAAAACCTTCGCAAATTTTACGAAGGGAAATAAGACAACCGTCCACACATGTGTTGAATTCGGTTATACTTGTGCTTAATTCTAATAAACAGGGTACCTACTTGCTAGTAGGTACCCTGTTTATAGTGCGCCACGCATGGCGATTAACTTGGTGGTGAAAGTCCATTATGGGGGTTTTGTAGTAACCAACCATTAGCCAAGAGCAAGGGTGTCCACCGTGGATGAAATAGGCGAATCCCACTGGAATTCGCCCCTTCCCGAACCCTATGGGCATCTTTCGATGCATACGGCTCTCCATTCCTATTAAGCTTTCGTTATAGCAGAGTTAAAGAGAGTTATAGCACAACTTGCATACGGGAATTTGTCTGCGATTAATTTGGATCATATACTCGATTAAGGGTTTGCTTGGGCGTGAAATTAAATTCACTGGTTTACGATGGAGCATACAGATGTTGTTAATGCTTTTACATAGAGTACTAGGTTGTTTTGTAGGATTACGAGGATTG
>PKWS01000053.1 GCA_003132105.1 Desulfosporosinus sp. | reverse complement strand
ACTCTAGTACGGCCAATTTTCTCATTTTTTACCTTCCCTTTACAACTACTGACATTAGGATTATTCACCTTAGTTATTAATGGAGCCATGCTCGCCTTGACAGCTAAGCTTGTCCCAGGGTTTACCATACGTAATTTTTCTAGTGCCTTCATTGGTGCAATAGTCCTGAGTATCATTAGTTTACTCCTGACTCAACTCTTTAAATAGTCAAAAGGAGGTCTTTCATTTGCCTGTTAAATTAGAACATGTATTAAAACGAATCCATGCTCTACCTCCCCTGCCCACGTCCGCAATGCGGGTAATTGCCTTAACTAAAAACCCTGCAACATCTGCAAGAGAGCTTGAAAACGTTATTGCACAAGATCCAGCACTGGCAGCTGGCATGCTTCGACAAGCCAATTCTGCCTATTATGGATATGCGAGACGCATTTCTTCTCTTCAAGAAGCCATCGTCATACTAGGCTTTCAGGCGACACAAGGATTAGCGATGGCTTCTGCTGTCGCCCCCTTTCTTAAAACCCAACTACTCGGCTATGAGATTGAACAAGATGGGCTCTGGAAACATTCCATGCTCACAGGCATGGCTGCGAAAAGTCTGTGTAAAAGGTTGAAACTCCCTTACGGAGATGTTGCCTATACCGCCGGCTTACTTCACGATATCGGGAAATTAGTCATCTCTATTTATGTTCAGGAAGTGGGCTCTTATCTTTTAGAAAAGGTGACCGTTTCTAAGCTCTCCTATGTTGAGGTTGAGGAAAAAATAATTGGTTATAATCACGCAACCGTGGGCGGATTTCTGGCCAAAGGTTGGAGTTTACCGGAAGATCTTGTGGAGAGTATCTCTTGCCACCATGCCCCTTCCAGTGCGCAAAACCATGCAGAACTGGCCAGCGTAATTCACGTTGCCAATGGACTAGCTAGCTTACTTGGACTTGGTGGAGGTGTGGACAGCTTTTTAAACCCCATACAACAGGAAGCTCTTAACCGCCTATCTCTCAAAGAGTCAGATCTGGAACTTATCATGGCTGACCTCGGAGAGTTTCTTCTAGATCCCACCATATTTAGTTAGTTAGTTANNGGCACGATGCATCGTGCCTCTACTTTATTTGTAAATCACACAAAATATGGTTGAGCACTGTTTCTCTGTAGCCATCCAATTGATCAAAATTAATCGCATCCATATAGATCCCTTTAAGCTGAGACCTGTGTGTTTGCCAAGACATTAAGGTCTCTTTTAGTTTTTCGCTAAAAGGCCGATCTAATCCTTGATCTATTAAATTTTCAGGATTCCCCTGCCAGATCGCCAAATGTCTTTCGGGAAAAACAATCCCAATCACTTCATCCGGATTGAGCGGATGTAAGACAATCTCAATCATTTGTCCCAATTGTTGCGCTTCTCGCAAAACCCAATCTAAGGCATCTAACGTTTCGTGCCCTTCAAGTCGAATTTGATCGAAGTCCGTCAGAAAATGCGGTGCGAGATTAAGCCACCCCTCCGCAGTTAAGCCGTGCAAAAAATAAGGTACAATCACGCTTTTTTGTAAGAGTTTGAGGGCATTTTCGGCGAGAGGCCAAGGGCCAGTGTGTTCTTTCTTAACCTTCACATGGGCAGAATTTCCCAAGATCCAAGAGAGGTCTTCTTTTTCCATTTGGCGTTTAGAAACCCTATTACCAATCAACGATCCAAGTTCTGCAGCTAGCTCTTCCTCCAAAGTTGTTTGAAGCTCTTGAAGCAGATTTACTAGTTTAAAAATCTGTGAACGTTGCTTCTCTAACTTGAGTTCATCACAGAAAATGCTGAAATCAATAAACTTCTCAACAACTCCTGGGGCTCGCCAACGTATCGGAGAAACCTCCATGGCATCTAGCATCGCCAATCCCATTTGCGGCATAATAAAACCTGCCATTGAATTTGGGTCCCGCACGGAACGCAAGAAATCAACGTCATATCCCCGATCCAACAATTCGAGGCCAATAACCTTTATCAAGGTTGATTTACCTGTTCCAGGTCCTCCCAATAAGACATAAACCCGTTGCCAATTCGGCATCATGTTGGGCAAAAGAGATATGTAGCCCCTAGTGGTCATTCCTTCTGCAAAATAATGTCGAACCCCGGTCTTATTTCTCATGCGTGTAACCCCCGTCGTTTTTTATGGTCAGCGTAGTCTATGCAACAACGTAAACGACGGTCACTCCCAGTTATCCCTCATCTACGATGGCCATGCATTCCTCGTCGAAAAATAACTACCCCTTCGTCTCTGAGTGAGACGAAGGGGTAGTTCCGAGGAAGAGTTCCAAGCCTATCCCACTGTTTTAGTAAATTCTTCGAATGTACAAACAGATTTCTCAATGCTTTGACTTTTTAATTCATCATAAAGATTAGCATATGAAATCTGCATATAGGGTACCAACCACAAGAACCCTATGCCAAGAGTCAACATTGCTAAATATGACCACCCTACAAAACTCAAATACAATACAAATATTTTACCTTTATATCCTTTAGTTATCTTCTTGCTCATCTTTAAGGCATTTTTAATCCCTATCTCCGGATTGTCAGCCATGACATAGAAACACATAGAATAACTTATACTTTTGATAATACCGGGAATTATAAGTAATAAAGACCATAATAATGTCCATAACGTATACCATAAATACAGCCCTAGTGTTGAGCCAAAATGTTTAAAGCCTTCAAAAAGCACAGCAACTCCGGGCTCTTCCCCTCTTTTAAACCTTAATGAAAACATGATTGCGCCAACCAGTAATGGACCAGCTATTAATACAGATACTATTATCTGAAGAGCTGGCGAAATGTACGGATGATTATCTCTAATAAGCAGGAATAGCGCTGGAATAGCGGCAATCACCATGTACAAAAAACCCATTAATACCGGTTTACCCCACTTGCTTTCTAACTGTACCCTAGCATTTTCTCGCAACTTGGAATTGATTGACATCATTTTGATTTCCCCCTTTAAATTACGACTAACGATTTTTCTAGAACTAACTGAATTTCGTGCTTTTGGTAACCCCTTTTTTAACTATAATTTCATAAACATATACCTCCTTATACCCTTGTTTTAAATGATATTAGCGAAACCACCATCGCAGTTTCACCTTAATATATTCAATTGATCAGAGACAAATCCCTTTTTGAGTCCTATAAAAAAAACTATGACAAGTAGCCAAAAATACGAATCCTCATTTTTCGTCAAATTAGAGCTTGAGCGACGATTTACGTAGTTTCAATTAGACCAATTTAGAACCATAAAAGAGTGTTTTAACCAGTAACAAAGTCCGTTTTTCTCTCGCTCGCTCCATTNNTGTTCCTAGATTTTTCCGTAAAATCCATACCCAAAGAACATAAGTGTGTCTATTTAAACACATCCCACATCCCTAACGAGATTAAACCCTTACTTACCGCCCTTCGGTGCTGTCTTCGTTCGCTCCGCGAACTCAGCCAGACTCTGTTCTTTCTCAAAATGTTATTTTTCATAACTCCATGTTAGAGCGCTGGCCAAGGATGGCAAGGCGCCGGGATGGCGAGAAGGGACCTTTGACTGTATAAAAAAAGACACACTCCATATTAGAGCGTGTCGAACAAATCCCTTATTTTAGTTTCCCTTGTAACGTCTGTAGAGCTTTTTGAAGTTGCGGGTCAAAGTTCGTATCTGTAGGAGAAATGGTGGCTGGCTGACCTTTGTTTAGTTCTACCTTCACATCCGGTTCGATCCCTTTTTTGTGAATATCCACCCTATTCGGAGTCAAGTATTTGGCGGTTGTTAATTTCACACCTGCCCCCCCACCTAAGGGGAAAATCGTTTGCACAATCCCTTTGCCAAACGTTTTGACTCCGACAAGGGTCCCCGTTCCTTTGTCCTTAATAGCTCCGGCTACAATCTCCGCAGCCGAAGCACTTTCTTCGTTGACAAG
>PKWS01000008.1 GCA_003132105.1 Desulfosporosinus sp. | reverse complement strand
GACAAAAAGAGCAAAGACTCATGTAATTCCCTTTAATGCCATAATACTGATAGTGTCCTTGCAACTTAACACATAAGGTTTTGTGCTGGTCTCGTATGGGAAGGTGCCGATTTTCTCGGCACCACTTTCCTATTCCCTGTATTTTGCTGCTCAAACGCTTACTTGCAGTTTTCCGCTTGACGACCCAATTCCCTTTTATGCTCCGTCCCCAATAGTGGGTAAAACCCAGGAAGTCAAATGTTCCACATTCCTCATCTGATTTCTGATCTTCTTTCCTTGGCTCGTTGAAGGGAACTAAGCGGGTCTTCTCCGGGTGCACTGTTAACCCAAATTTGTCAAACCTCTTAGGGAGAACCTCTTGTACATCTGCTCTGCTCTTCGACCCCGGTCGGACAGTGGTACCAGGTCATAAGGTACCCTTGTGCTGCTCTCGCTCCAATAAAAACGAAAGCTCCAACGAAAAGCTTTTCGAGGCTCTATCACACAGCTTTTTCACTTGCTGTCTACGCTTCACACAAGAAATCACTTCCTAATATGCAAGACTCGCTTCCGGCTGTTGACCAGACTTTACCGGACAGGTCACTTCCTCCCTGCTAGGTTCCTTCTAAAGGTTTCAGCCCAAAGGCATTCCCTTTACCAGACTTATCCTGGCGCAATATTGGTGGCTCTGCCACACCGAAATATTCAGCCTGATGTATATTACTACGGTCACAAATGACAGTGTATAGAATTTGTAAGGCGATTTGACTACGTCTCCGTACCTCAAAGGAATGATAACGAACTCCATCACGAAGTTATCCAACAGAATGTAAAGACCAGTATCTGCGTAAATGTAAAATAGTCTCCACCGTCCAAGGCGGAGACTTAAGGATTCTTATTAAAAGCTCGAAATTTAATGGGTAAGGTCGCTGACTAAGGGAGCAACTCGTCTAAGGCGTTCAGATCTTTGGTATCCATAGGTGGGTTTTCTTATAAAGGAATCGTGAGAAAAAAGTCTAATTATGCGACTACATCTCTTCTGCTAAAAACAAGCCAGGAAATAGCATTAAAAATTACAAAATAAGCAGCTAATACAGTCAGTGAAAAGGACATTGTCATACCGGAGACCACCGGTGTTCCGCTAATATATTGTGTTAAATCAGTATTTGCAAATAGTATATATTTGACCCAACTATAGTTCTTTAATAGATTCACTAACATACTACCTGTAAACATTGAGAAAATTGATATTCCTACAGCCAATGAATTATTACGGGATACTGTGGAAATGGTAAAGGCAAAAGTCACCATCATAAGCAAACTAACACAGCCATATCCATAGGTTGTAAAGATATGCCATATCATATTCACTTCATGCACAGCTCCATCTGTATAGGCGAGAAAAGGTTGAGTTACTCCACTAAAGCCGTAGAACATTCCACCTATAAGAAAGGAAGCTACAAAAAGGGTCAAAAGTCCGACCAATGCAAACACCAAAACAGAGATATATTTGGACAAAAGTATCTTCCACCGCTTAAAGGGCCTACTCAGTAATAGTTTAATGGTTCCATCCGAAAATTCTCCTGCTATGGAGCCTGCCCCAACTATAATGGTCAAAAGTGAAACCAGAGATATTAGAGATGAAATTGGAATAACAAAGCCCCATAAGGTTCTCCCCTCTATTGGCGGAAAGTCATGATCCATTCTATAGGTATTTGTTGTAATTTCCTCTTGCATTTCTTCTTTTGTTTTACCAGGACCAGTCTGTGGTAGAGTAAGTTGAGTTTGTAGAGTTTGGTTCGTTTGGGTGAGTTGTATTTTCCAATCATTCGTTGCAATGGGTGTGTTAGCTTTCAATATAAATCCACCAATTAGAACAACTACAACTAATAATGCTAGCATTATAGGAGTACTTTTCTGTGAGAAGGTTTTCTTAACCTCATTTTTTATTAGTTTAAACATTCTATTCAATTTCATTACCTCCTGTAAGTTCAAGAAACTTATCTTCAAGTGTTTTTGTGGCTGTTTCAGTGGCTAAAACCTTTATTTTCTCTTGAACAAATTGGTTTATAATTTCCGAAAATTGATCTGAATCGATGACGATTTCAATTAAATTATTTTTAATAATTAATTCTTTATCCTGAAACATAGTTTCTAAGCAGAGCTTAGCTTGTGCCACATTATCGACTGTAAAGGTAACCCGAGATGCTGTGTCTTGTTTTAGTAGATCACTCATCTTTTGAATAGTCACTAATTTTCCTTTTTGAATCACGCCTACCCTATCACACATGAGTTCCATTTCATTAAGCTGATGACTTGATATGAGTACTGCGATGTTCTCTTTTTCAGCAAGATTCCTTAAATATCCTCTCAATTCGTGAATTCCTGCTGGGTCTAAACCATTGGTGGGTTCATCTAGCACAATTAAAGTTGGTTTATGCAGTAATGCTTGTGCAAGACCTAACCTTTGTCGCATACCTAGTGAGTACGTTCGAACTTTATCATGCACTCTTTTATCAAGACCCACTAAAGATATTACTTCTTCAATTCTCTCCTTTGTAATATTTTTATACATATTCGCAGCCTGCGCAAGATTCTCATATCCTGTTAAATATTTATACAGCTCAGGATTTTCAATAATTCCACCTACTTTTGAAATTGCCGTTTCAAATTCAAGTTTATTATCGTGTCCGTTAATTAATATCTCGCCCTCTGTAATAGTAATTAATCCAAAGAGCATTTTTATGGTAGAGGTTTTTCCAGCTCCGTTAGGTCCTAAGAATCCAAACACTTCACCTTCGTTGATATCAAAGGTCATGTTATCGATGATCGTCTTATTGCCGATTTTCTTTGTAATGTTTTTAAACTGTACTACTGGTCTTGTTACAATATTATTACCTCCTGAGAGTTCAAGAAACTTATCTTCAATGACTTTCGTTGCTGTTTCAGTGGCAAGGACTCTTATCGCTTCTTGGACAAAGTTGTTTACAATGTCAGAAAATCGATCTGTATCGATGACAATTTCAATTGCATTATCTTTAATAATTGTTTTCACATCGCCTTTGTTCATATCAAAGGTTATGATAGTTTTATCGCCAACTTTTTTGGTAAAATTGTTAAGTTGCACTACAGGTTTCATTTTCACGCTAATCCCTCCATTAATATCCTTTTGAGATAGTAATCTTGTTTGACTTTTTGCTCCAGTGAACTGACTGTTATAAAGATCTGCATAGAAACCATTCTGCGCTAGAAGCTCCCCATGGTTACCCATTTCAATAATACTCCCTTTGTTCATGACCAGTATCAATTCTGCATCTCTAATCGTAGAAAGTCTATGAGCAATTACAAAGCTAGTTCTTCCATGCATAAGTTCCGTCATCGCTCTTTGAATATATACCTCAGTTCTTGAGTCAACACTACTTGTCGCTTCATCAAGAATTAAGATTGCAGGATTTGCAAGGATTGCCCGAGCAATCGTTAGAAGTTGTTTCTGACCCTGTGAAATATTAGAAGCTTCCTCATTTAAGATTGTATTATACCCATCAGGAAGTGTTTTAATGAAGTGATGAGCATGAGCAGCTCTTGTCGCTTGCATAATCTCTTCTTTCGTAGCCCCTTCACGACCATAAGCTATATTTTCCATGATAGTCCCGTTAAAGAGCCAGGTATCTTGAAGCACCATCCCGAACATACTGCGTAACGCACCACGCTTTATATCTCGGATATCGACTCCATCAACCGTGATCTTACCAGCATCTATTTCATAGAAACGCATCAATAGATTAACAAGTGTCGTTTTACCCGCACCAGTTGGTCCAACGATAGCAATTGTATGACCCTGTTTGACATCAATATTCATGGCCTTAATTAATGGTTCTTCTTTTTTATAGCTGAAATCTACGTTTTCAAATCTTACCTCTCCCTTAGGGAGGACCATAACTTTTGCATCAACACGATCCGGTACTTCTTCAACCTCATCTAATAATTCAAAGACACGCTCCGCAGATGCCACAGTCGATTGAATAATATTCGCTATATTGGCAGTCTGCACAATCGGCATGGTGAATTGTCTTGAATATTGAATAAAGGCTAGAATATCACCAATTGTAATGGTACCGTTAATTGCGAAAAGAGCACCCACGACACTGATAATAACATATCCTAGATTGCCGACAAATCTCATTAAAGGCATGATTATCCCTGAAATAAACTGTGCGTTATAGCCAGCAGTATAGAGTTTAGCATTAATAGAATTAAAGGTTTCGATGGATTCATCCTCACGCCCAAAAGCCTTAACAATCTTGTGTCCAGTGTACATTTCTTCGACATGTCCATTAAGTTCTCCCAGTGATTTTTGCTGAGCAGCAAAGTGTTTTTGCGAGTGTTTAGCAATATTCATGGTTACTACAATATAAAGTGGTAGGGTTAAAATAACAATAAGTGTTAGTAACGGGCTTATAGAAAGCATCATAACAACAACACCAATGATCGTTACGATAGAAGTAATCAGTTGGGTAAGACTTTGCTGTAGCGTAGTTGAGATATTATCAAAGTCGTTGGTAACACGGCTCAATATTT
>PKWS01000052.1:3189-3775 GCA_003132105.1 Desulfosporosinus sp. | reverse complement strand
GGGATTGTTACGTTCATTTCAGTTTTAGCTGGCCATCTACTTAGCCAATATATTATGGTAGCTAACATGCTTGGGGCGTTAATGATCGTTGCCATAGGGTTTTGGGTTGCGGTGCATAAATCTACATCAGACAATAATTTGCCCGCAGCCGTTCCAGCCATGAAAACTTACTCTGTTGCTATTAAGCCTCTGAGTTGTATTATCCAAATTACTAAAAACCCGTCTTTTGCCGATTTAGACGCCAACGGTTTCATATCATCTAAAGAAGCTATGGCTTTAGGACTAACCCTATCATTTAACTGTATTGCCACCGGAGTTGGAGCTGGTCTTACTGGGCTTGATCCTCTTCCCCTATCGATTTCGGTTTTTCTCTTTAGTATAGTTACAATTAGTTCAGGATATTGGACCGGTTGGAAAACTGCTTCAAACCGCCTCGAACGCTGGTCTCAAGCATTTGCAGGAGTTTTACTTATTCTTATAGGAATTTACGAACTTATAAAATAGAGATCACTTCTATAGCAAACGATACCCTACCCCAGGTTCAGTAATAATATGCTTTGGACGAGATGGATCACGCTCAAGTTTG
>PKWS01000052.1:0-3068 GCA_003132105.1 Desulfosporosinus sp. | reverse complement strand
ATTCGACGATATATTAAATCAATAGACAAATCTTCAAATTGTAAAACAGGCTGTTCTTCTTCTCCTACATTATGACGCATTGCCGCCCGTATGCGGGCTAACAATTCACCCATAGCAAAAGGTTTTGTCACATAATCATCTGCTCCGGCGTCTAGGGCTGTAATCTTATCTGTCTCCTGTTCTTTGACAGAAAGAATTATAACTGGCACTTTGGACCATTCCCGTAATTGGCGAACCACGTCTAGTCCGTCAATATCTGGTAATCCTAGATCTAAAATAATCAAATCCGGGCTAAACTTAGCTACCACATCAAGGCCTGCTTTGCCCGTCCCGACTTCTTTTACGACATACCCATGCCCGGTTAAAGCCACCCGCAGAAACCGACGAATTGGTGTTTCATCATCAATAATTAAAATTCGCGGCCCTTTGTTTTCCATCTTATACCCCTTCATTCATAACAGGAACTCTACCCATGGATTGATCGGATAAAGGTAAGGTAAATGTAATTGTAACCCCCCCCAGTTTATTATTTTTAGCCCAAATTTCCCCACCATGTGCTTCAATTATTCCTTTGCAAATAGCTAAACCAAGCCCCGTTCCACTCACTTGAAGGGGGGAGTTTAGCCGGTAAAATTTATCGAAAACCTTACTCAGATCCGTCTCCGGTATGCCTTGACCCCGATTAGCGACTGAGGTCTCAATCTGCTTTCCTCGTTGCTGGGTAGATACCACTATTTTGCTATCCTGTTCGGAGTACTTAAGTGCATTATCCAATAAGTTAATAAGTACTTGCTCAATTAAAATATAGTCTGCCTGTAATAAAGGTAATTCTGGCTGAACGTTAATGTCCAAGGGACGACTCGTTAAGGCTTCTCCAAGCTTATTAACTGCTACACCGATGATATCTTGAAGATCGCACCATTCTTTATTTAATTTTAGCATGCCACTTTCTAACCTTGCCATATCTAACAGATTATTGACAAACCGATTCATTCGTTCAGCTCCATGCAAAATTGTTTGTAACAAATCCTGTCGAGCTTCTGGACTGTATACGGCATTTTGATCCTCGAGCAGCCCTGTGACTGCCCCAATAATCGAGGCCAGTGGGGTGCGCAAATCGTGGGAAAGTGAATTAAAGAGTGCTGTGCGTAACCGTTCAGACTCTACTAAGTTATGGGACTGTCTTGCTTGTTCTGCTAATTTGATCCTACTGATAGCCATCGCAGCTAACCCAACAAAGGCATCTAATAAACGAACACGCTCAGGGTCAGATTGCGCATCAGTGTCGTTAAAACAAATACCTAAAACCCCTTGGACTCCCTGCTCTGTGCTTAAGGGCATGTATAGAGCCGCAGCTGCGCCTAAGGTCTCCGTTCCTTTACCCGCTTTTTGGCCACGATCAAATACCCAGCTAGCAACTGCTAGTTCGTTTTCATCTAAGAAATTGACAGCTCCTGAATCTTGAAGGAGTACCAATTGAGCATTTTCGTTTGGCAGGAGCAAAATAACTTGCCCCTCCAAGGAACTCGCAACATTACTAACAATACTCTCTAACACGTTACCCAGTTTATCAACAGCAGCGATATCTCTGCTTAGGGCATAAAGTGCGGAAACTACATTCTCCCGCTGTCGTGAATAATTAACTTGCGCTTTCAACCGAGCGGATAAATTGCCTGTGATCAATCCCACTACGATAAAGATCGTAAAACTTAGTAGATAGCGGATATCTGCAACTGTAAACGCAAAAATAGGGGGCACGAAAAAGAAATCAAAGGTGATTACTCCCATAGCGGCAGTAACCATGGCCGGTAATCTTCCCCATTGAGCTGCACTTAATAAAACAGGTAGGAGATAAAGCATTGAAATATTAATGATTCCAAGAAAGGAACTAATAGGGGTAATGATCAAAGTCAACAATATCATCATTATAAGTGACACAATATAAGGGATAACGGATAATGAACGCCGACTTTGTGAACCTCTCCCTCTGTCCTTTGCCCTTTCTGCGTTCGATGGCTGGCTTAGTCCTGCTTCTTGTTGACTCCCCGGAATAACGTGAATACTCATTCCCTGACTATGTCGAATCACTTTGTCAACAATCGAGCCGTGAACGATATCCCAGAAACGAGTGTGCTCAGGTTTACCGATAATTATCTGAGAAACATTACGTTTTCGAGCCAACTCCAGAATCTCTTCAACCATATTGTTCCCAGTTAGACCGATGATTTCTGCCCCCAACTCCTCTGCCAAACGAAGATTCTTGGCTAGAGCGTCCTTTTCGACCTCCCCACAAGGAAAGCGACGAGGGGTTTCAACATGTACGGCAAACCATTCTCCGTGCATCCTCTCCGCCATTCTTTTGGCTATGCGAATTAACTTAGTGGAAAAAGGGCTGGCACTAATACACACTAAAACCTTTTCCCCAGTGGGCCAGGGGCCAGCGATTCCATGGATTCGCATATAAGATTCCAACTGACGGTCCACTCGTTGAGCGGTATAGCGAAGGGCTAACTCCCTCAGGGCGTTAATGTTTCCGGGGCGAAAAAACTTTTTTAAGGCCTCAGTCGCCTGTCCAACAACATAAACCTTACCCTCTTTAAGCCTTTGAATTAACTCTTCGGGCGGTATATCAATCAGTTTGATTTGGGACGCAGTTTCTAAAATCTGGTCAGGAACAGTTTCCCGCACCGTTACCCCTGTTATCTGAGCAACTATATCGTTTAACGTCTCTAAGTGTTGGATGTTCAAAGTGGTATAAACGTTTATTCCCGCAGCCAATAATTCTTGGACATCCAAGTAACGTTTTTTATGCCGGGAACCTGTTATATTGCTGTGGGCTAGTTCGTCGACCAAGGCTATCTGGGGATGTCGTGCTAAGATGGCATCCAAGTCCATTTCGTAAAAAGTCTTGCCCTTATAATCCCGAGGTTTTGTCGGAATAATAGGCAACCCCTTTATCATGGCCTCAGTTTCAGCTCTCCCGTGAGTTTCTACTAAACCCACAACAACATCCACGCCTTCTGACAATTTATCCCCGGCTGCTTCCAGCATAGCATACGTTTTTCCGA
>PKWS01000061.1 GCA_003132105.1 Desulfosporosinus sp. | reverse complement strand
TATCTCTTTGGATATGATCGGCTGGTGGTTTTCATCGATCATATACTGCTGTGATTGGCCTTTATTCGCCTTGCGTTTATGAGTGAGAAAATCAACAGTTATTGTTTTCTGTGAAAGTGCGGCTCCATAATACTTCTCATTTTCCAACATCCCACTTATTGTTGAATCCCACCATTATATATTTCCAGTCTCAGTTTTAATTCCATCCTTTATTAACCCTTTGGCAATGGAATTATAGTTTTTCCCTTCAAAGTATTCACTAAATACCCTGCGAACCAGTTCTGCTTGTTCTTCATTTATAACAAGTTCGCCGTCTTCATTTTTATCATAGCCGAGAAACCTTGTGGTATTGACTAGCACTCTCCCACTTTCAAACTGTCTTGCTATACCCCACTTGGTTTCTCCGATAATTTTTTGCTATCGTCCTGCGCCAAGCTGCTAAGAATGCCTCTCCTGGGATGTGCTCCAGTGGAAGGAAACCGGGGGGCTTTACCGAATATCTCTTTTTTCTTTTTTGCTACATACCCAGCCACAGTTCTATAAGAACATTCGAATCCATCCTTATACTTATCTTGCAACCTGTCAAACACTCGCTGGGCAGTGTGTCGCTGCTTACGTTTTGCTTTTTTGTCTTCGGTCAGCCAACTATCAATATCTGGTTTGTATTGATCAAGCTTCGGATAGTTCGACTCATGATCAATCACTGATGCTTCGATGTTCCAGTCTGCCTTGTTTAAATAAAGTCTCACAGTTTTGCGATCACAGCCAGTCGTTTTAGCTATCTCCTAACATTTCTACCTTCCTCAAAGAATAGTCTTCTGATACCATGTAATTGGGTCATTGCTAGNNACAAGGGTATTATTTTGGGGTGGTGCCTGCAATGGCCTTTTGCAAAAGTGAGGAATTTACTATTGCAAGAGTGGGGAATTCCTTTTGCAACTTTGTCCTATTTCATTATGCAATAAACAGGGCATTAAAAAAAGACCCAGCAGTATTTTATACTGATGGGCCGATCTCTTTAGTTTTCATATCCCCACCTCACCTAAGACGACCTAATACACCAACATTCCTTCAAAACCGCCGGGTGTTTGGAGACGGGTTTATTAGTAGCGGTGAAATGGTCGGACAAAGTGACAAATTCACTAGGCCGCCCGACTTCAAGAAGGCTTGTTTACCGCGGAACCGACATTGACGGATGGCTTGACCAGTTTCGTGAGGAATAGGGGTTGTTTGGGTAGTTAGTGCGTTGAGTGAAATCCACTACTGATCATAAAAGATTTATTCATGTACTTCTTCAGGTGATTTTGAAGTCGTGCGAACGACAATAGGACCACGATCACCGCTTTTTGAGAAACTAAATTGTTTATAGTCCCTTTCCTCAACAATCTTGTGTACTTCTTTCGGTAATTTTAAAATGATTTCATCTTCATTACCATTAAAATCTTCCCAATAACCCCTTGCAAGAATTGACTCGATATAAAAAGGGGGGTATGCTGTTCCATCGTCAGCATCAAAGACGATTGCATTATGGTTCTCATCTTCTAAGTCTATTAAGAAGTCATTCTCTCCGCGTTGCGCAATTACTCTCACTCAGGTTCACCTCATTTCAAGTAGGGCATTTCAAGGTTTCAAATCCTCAAGAATTCCTGAATCAGTTTGATATCAACCAGTGAAAACTTCCGGGGTTTTCTGGCATTCGGGTGAGGCAGAAAGCAAAAGAGACGTTCGGTCTCGCATACAAAAATTGGTTCTAAAGTACCGGATATACCGAACTCCTTTCTGACTGCCCGTTCTGCGAAGTCTCCCAAACATACTATGACTTTAGCACTGGATTCTGCAATTATTTTTCGAAGATATAGCTCTATACAAGTCTCTGAGGCCTCTTTAACCCCATACTCATGTTTGGATTTGCAATGGACTACCTCTGAGTTAACATAATCCTTCCCTGGTTCAACTGATCTACCCAGTATCTCCTTTGCCAGTTTACGAATTGCAGCCAAGTAACGGACATACTTCTTTTTGTGACTGCCACTTTCGAGTAACGTGTAGATTCCGTCCTTTGTCCATGCCTCTTTGCCACCACCAAAGCGGTTAGAAAAGAAATCCTCGATTTCACTGTCTGACCATGACCAGTGAGGATATTTTTCATTGTAATCCGGTTCATCACTTGTGCTTATCGATGGATTTGATCCAAGAAAAAGTATTGGCGCAGTTTTCAGGCTGCCGCTCCATGGTTCCGGCACCTGGAAATGGTCTAATGTTTTCTCTTGGTCTTGTATAATTTTATTACATTTATGTTGAGTACCGTTCAAGCAGTTTCCAACATGTTCGCACCTAGCTATCTCCAAAAGCAAACTCATCAATAAAACTCCCTCTGTTGTTAAATGATTTGTGTTGATGACTTTTCTCTCTGCTGTTTAAGTCTTTGCCTAACAAAATAATACCTAGCTCCACAAACGATGGTGACTAATACTCCAAGCCCTGGGTTTGTTCCAGCCATTATCAATCCAATAATAGCGCCTACTAGCCAACGGGTACCCTTATATGACCTTGCAGTATGAGCCTTTATCATGGGTACTTGCTGCTTACTCGCCGGGTTCGCTGGCCTTTTCTTTAGCCCCTTTTCCGACACGTAGGACATGCCCGTACCGGGAACCGAGAGAGTAGTCCGTGTGCCACGCGGGCCAATGCCGACACGTGCACCTTTAACCCCGCCACTGATGCCAACACCACTTTTACTAAGGTTAAGCCTAATACCCCCGAATAGTTTTATGCTTTTACGTAATCTAAATCCCATGATATTCACCTCGCCATTTACAACATATAGACTTAGTTTATATTGTAGCCATACTCTCTGGTCAAAAGAATTTCGCTTATGGCATTTCTACATCTTTCCTTCATTTCCTCCCAAGATAGCAAAAATAATCCAAGAAAATACAAAAAAGCCAGACCACACAATGAACGTTCTGGCAGTTCACATCCATCATATACTTGTTCTCTTTTTGTCTAAGCGCAACTTTCTACAGCAAAAATTACCAACAACACTGGAAATAATTACATATTCAATATGTTTCCGTGTACGCGCTATACCCCAAAACTGTCTAAACTAAACCATAAAACATGTTCCCAGTGCCCTTCCTAGCCCTATTAAACTGTTATATAATTTACTCAATAACCCTTAAACCCGCATCACAAGCCACTTTCAATCTGTGAGTGTTCTAAGACTTACTACCGTCTCCACGTGCCCTGTCACCCCAAAAAGGCTATATAATTCTATGGTCTTATTACCGTGACCAGAGTGCCGTGCAATAACCTATCGTTCAATTAGATGAGGCCCGAATAGTTTTGTTCCATCGATGGCGGCCACCATATATCCATCAATTGTTCCGTTTCTAAAAAACCTTACTTTCTACTGACTTTTTTATGATTTGTTGATTAATTTGTTTTAGTCCGTCGAGATCTATGACTTTGAGTGTATCTCTGATGGCATCAAACTGCGGCAGCTTTGTTCCTCGGGGAAACAATTTGCTAAACTCATGATTCTTGATCATAAATTTTAGTTCATTAAAGCTCTTTTTCCTAAGCAAAAAACCAAAAAGCACAGGCATTATAACTTGACCTGTGCTGTAAACCGGGTTAACTCTTCCGTCAGACAGTTTATTCAAACCACGTTGTGGTGGTAGACATTTTTCATGTATCTCACTAATTTTATAAAGTAATTTTTCCGCATTTCATCCTCTCTCTCCCTCTGATTATCGCTGAAAGAAAGGTCTGACAAAAGCTTTCAAAAACTCAGAATTTGATACACTTTTGAAATCGGTAAAAACACCAATGATATCAATGGTTTTACATTGGTAGAGGCTAAAGTGCTGCTATAAAATAGCTTACTAGGTTGCAGAACTGATATAAGACTCTTTGATTCAACGTGCATACTTGTTCTACGATAGTACATAATAAATAAACTACATAACTTGCTAGATTTTCGCAATAAATTATATTTAGTAATGTAAAGGAGATGACCAACAATGCCTAAATACTATATATATCTAATCTATACAACAATTTTCTCTTTGATCCTTATTGCAACTGTACCTAAAAAGGAAATCCATCGTTTGGCTATTTATGGAATCATTTTTGGTGGATTAATGGATGTTTTAATGCTTATTTTTGGAAAAATTACGGGCCAATTTGGCTGGATTAATTACGGGCCATTGGGCTTCATGGGAATACCTATATTCGCCGATGTCTCATGGGCCATTTTCTTTATAATGTATTTCTATTTTCTACCCAAGATAAAGCCTTTTAATTATATCTTTGCCGGAGCAGGAGTCTTTTTTTCCGTATTGTATACTAATTTGGTTATTGATTTGGGTATCTTTACATCCAATAATAGGACTTGGTCACCTTTAATTTCCTTTGTAGTTTGGTTTTCTATTGCTACATGGGGTTACTATAAAATGAATAGTTACATAGAAGGCAGACAAGTGAAAGAGCCAACTGATCAGTGTTAGAGAAAAAAATTTAATAAAAGTCCGAATTTGATACACTTTTGAAATTGGTAAAACTACCAGTGATATCAATGGTTTGACTGTGGTAGAGGCTAAAGTGCTGCTGTCACCCCAAAAGAGCTATATTTAATTATAGTCTTATTACCGTGACCAGGGTGCCCGGAGTGCTCAATTTGTCCGGATAGAAAATAGGTTGATTGCTTGAAAAGACTGTTCGGAAAATAGTTGACAATTTCGAGGTTTTGTAATGCAATGAAATTATTTAAATTGGAGGAGGTTATACCACCTCCAATATTATTACATTATTTTCAATATCCTAAGGGAAGCCGAAACTGATGTCAATGAACCGGCTGCACTATTAATCAAGATAACGAAAATTCCAATTGTATTTCTCGAGGTCTGAATCACCACTAGTGACCTCAAGTCAATGGAGTAATTTCCTGCTGAAAGTACTGTCATAGTTGAACTCCCTGTAACATGCGTAATCCCACCCATAAAAATTTTGTTATTGTTGAATGTCACATCAAGCCCCAGTTGTCCCAGTTACCTCGGTCGCCCCTGTAGGTCATAACCAGTGAGGAATTAGAGACTTAAGCTCTGAAGGTAAAACACGATGTGCAGCGACTAAATTTCCTGCCGAGTCTTTACCCCAAACAGATATTTCAACAACTTGAGAACTAGTTTCAAACTGAAATTCGAAAGCATTAAATTGAGAATAATAGTTACGTGTTGCCACTTCGCCAGGATCCAAACTAAATAACTCTGAGACGTAAAGGACGATCGTAGTACCACTCAAATAATACCCTAAAATCTGAACAGTTACTCCAACAATATCATGGTTGACTATTAGTACCGCTATACTGGCAGTTGGCATAACACCTTTAATTGGAGTGTTCTCAAATAAGCCCGTTGTATAACCAATACGCGATTTTTTCATACTAATATGAAATTCATTATTTTCGTTAGCCACTCCTGGAGATGTCAAAGTCATAGTAAAAACCTACTTACTGAATATTCCTATTTTCTCACATTTCACCTGAACACCTCTGCGATAACGCTTGCCCACCTCTCGTCCCATCTCTTTTTATCAAAACTTGCGGCGATCTCTCTCCCTCTTTCGCCCATGAGCCTTCTCTTCTTTGTATCCTTTACGAGCTCTTCAATACTTGATACAAGGTTTTCGACAGAGGGTTTTATA
>PKWS01000006.1 GCA_003132105.1 Desulfosporosinus sp. | reverse complement strand
ATCGTTTGCCGGAACACTTTACAGAGATCCCGAACCCCGCGGCTGAGAATGCTGTGTTTGACGTGCCGGAGAAAGAGCTCGATAATGTCCATCGTGATTCCTGAGCCAAAGCCACGTCCTGTTTCGCGGCAACAATCATCACGATCAACATTACCAAATGCCATTTGCGTTTCCTCCCTTTCCGGTGATACCTAATAATACGCATGGTCTGGGTGATGTGAAATAATGTGGTAAAATATAACTGCAAATGATTTGTGTATAAGACGTAGAAAGGGAGAGCAGTTAAGCTCCCCCTTCTTCAAATGGATGGGATTAACTTCTTGAAGTTGGAGTAGGGCCCTTTTTTGTTGGTTGACAGCTAAAGCCCAAACCAGTAAGCTGTTTCTTGGAAATAAATTATCAGATATGCGAGAAAGAGGATTTACCATTGAAACAATCTATTCTCGAGAAGCCATCACTTCAAGAGTTATAGACATAAAACACAAATTTATTGGAGGAATAGAGATGGAATATACAGCACCGGAATACGGTTTAGGAGCATTTAATTGTCCCCATTGTGGAGTATTTGCTCAGCAATTCTGGAACCCTAGCGTTGTTGCTGCTGGAAGTGCTAATGGTAATGTTGTAATAGAAAAGTTAGCTGTTTGTATGTGCAGAAAATGCTCGGAATATTCCTATTGGCATAGTGGTAGTGAAATGATTTATCCTAGTAAATCAACTGCTCCATTACCCTCAACAGACATGCCTGAAGTTGTTTTAAAGGATTATAATGAGGCTAGAAATATATTCGAAAATTCACCTAAATCTAGTGCTGCGCTGTTAAGAATGGCAATTCAAAAAACTTGTGTAGTGCTTGGTGAAAATGGAGAGAACATTAATGACGATATTGCAAGCCTTGTTACAAAAGGCTTACCTCCGAATGTACAAAAGGCATTACATATAGTGAGGGTTGTCGGAGATAATGCTGTACATCCTGGAGTGATAACTATAGATGATAATCCTCCTTCCATTGCATTAACATTATTTAAATTACTAAATATCATTGTGGATACTATGATAACGCAAGCTAAAGAGATTGACGAACTATTTGATTCCTTACCCAAAGGAGCAAAAAAAGGCTATTGAAATAGGCCTTACTGATCTCACATAATTATTTACATTTCCATTATCCCCAAATTATCCATTATGTGTATAATGTTTTTCTCATAGATATCTAAGTATGCAACGATATCTCTTTCGATAATTAACTCAGTTAAATTTATATGTGTAGTAATGTTTAATACTTTATTATTATCAGATAGACTAAAGATTCCTAAACAAGACATAGAATTTGCTTTTGCAATTAAGTTTTGTAATTTATTGATATCAGAGATATTTTTTTGTTTCATCGAGAAATTACTACCAATTGTTATTACTTTTAGACTTGTATTCAAATTAACATCAAAATCATAACTTTCTTTATGTTTTACGAAAAAACTATCTCCATTTGAATTAACGTCAACTTCATACCCTAGTTGTTTAAAGAGATTACTTAACCATTCAATACTTACTTCATTCCCTTTCATTCCCTCATTAAACATTTGCACTTTTTCACCACAGTTTGGGCAAAACTTTGCATCCAGTGCAATACCTGCCATACACTTTTCACATTTCATTTTTTGTCCTCCTCCTCTGATCTAAAATTTAAGCACATAAGTTTCTAAGATATAAGAAGCAATATGAACATTAAAGCAAGGATTATAAACAAAAGAGAAGAGTGTGGGTAATTTCCTTGCCTCTTCTTTTTTGTACTAGTCAGAAANNGCATAAGTGCAACTAAGGCGATCGCCAGCGCCTGAAGGCTTGGCGCCAGCCAAGTTTACTTTAAAAAAGTTCCCTCCGTTCATAAAGCAGAGGGACAAAGAAAGTTGACTACATGAAAAAGACGAAAACCGCCTTCGACATATTATACTATATTTTGGAGATATTTGTGTGGGGTTTACTGTTGATATTATAGGAAAAGCTGCCCATGAGCGTGTGCCTGAAGGTCTGCAGACCATAAGGCTTTCGTCCTCTTCGAGCAAACTAGTGCTAAAGATGTGCCTTAGAGAGTGAACTTCAGTGGGGCTAGTCAGCCTCACCAAGGCTATTTTCGTTGAACTGCGATAAGATAAGGTCACCCTTTGACACTCAGGCTTCATATGTCAACACGTCTGGATAATAAATCTTCATAAAATTTTCATAAAATCTAAAGAAATAAGGTCATAACTTACCGAGGTTGTACAGATACTATTGATGTACCAAATAAATAATTTTAGGAGGTAGAACACATGCAGTTTAAAAAAATCACTTTATTAGTAGCAACGGGGGTCTTAACGATTACTCTGAGCGCTGGGGTTGCGTATGCGGCGGTTCGGGACAACAACCCAACTTCGAGTAGTAATGTTAAGGCTGTTACTGGAAATGTCACAGCTAAAGACAAGGTCGAAAAACATCGAAATTGCGGAGGGGAGTTTGCTGGAATCCTTGGAATGGATGCCAATGCGCTCGGTCAAGAATTAAAATCTGGCAAGACTTTAGCTCAAATTGCGGCTGCCAAAGGAATGGATGTTAATACCCTAACGGAAAAGCTTCAAGCGTCATTTAACGATCGAATTGACAAGGCTGTGGCCAATGGAAAACTGACCGCGGACAAAGCGGTTGCGATGAAAGCCAAGACTGCTTCAAAAGCGACCAGCGTAATAAACAAATCTTGGACTGGTCATAAAGGAGAAGCTGGCAAAGAAAGCGTATTCAAGAATGTTCGACAGCAAATTCCTGCTTTGTTTAGTATGGATGCTACCCAACTTAAAGAACAACTGAAATCCGGTAAGACTCTCGTCCAAGTTGCTGAAGAAAAGGGAATTGCTAAGAAGGACTTGGTTTCCAAAGTACAATCTATTATGAAAGCAAATTTGGACCAGGCTGTGAAAGATAAAAAAATCACTGCAGATAAAGCAACTCAGATTGAGAGCAAGCTTCCGCAAATGATTGAACGCATGGTTACTCGTGTTAACAACGATTAATAGTGGTTTTGTAAAAAATGTAAAAAGGGGAGAGCCGTAAAGCTCCCCCTTTTGTCGCTCACTTCATTCATAGGATTCCCTAATCGTGTTTTTAGCTTGAACGTCTTCATAACTTCACATATAATGTTGTTAATCGAATAAACGTGGGTTAAGCATCTTATTATACCAAAAATCGGCTGTTCATGCGGATTTTAACCGTTTTTTGTACTTTATAAGGTTAAAATTTTAACTGTTTTATGGGTGCGAAACTTCAGTTAATAAGTGGTTAGAAGAGGTTTTAATAGGACTTGTAAATCCTGTACACATATTTAATCCTTCACTCATAGTTCTAGGCGGGGCTATTATGAAACAGGAGTAAGGATGGTGAAGGAGTTGCCGGAGAAGATATTCAGTCTAATGGAGCGAGGTTTGGTGCGCGGAGCAACACTGGTTCTGCCGGATCGAATATGCCACGGTGGGATGCTCTGGCAAGACGGTATTCTGAAGGAATTCTGGTGCAGTTCCTCGTCAAGCGATAACGATGGGTGTCGGCAGCATTATGCAAGCACAAAAAATCCTCTTACTGGTCAGCGGGGAGAGCAAAAGAGAAATTTTGACTAAGACACTCTATGGGCCGGTGAGCACAGAGGTTCCCTCTAGTATTCTACAGTTGCACGCTGATTTAACCGTGCTCTCGGACATTAAGTTTTAGAATGAGGTGAACTATGACTTTATCAATTATCTTAGGTCCACGCCTGCAAATGGTCGCATCGTTCGTCCCAAATGGAGCCAATCTCG
>PKWS01000217.1:8538-11652 GCA_003132105.1 Desulfosporosinus sp. | reverse complement strand
CCCCTATTCAAGATTTCACAGGCAATCTCGTCTTGGAATTTATCGATTATAGCTTAGGAGAGGCTAAATATCAGGTGGAGGAGTGTAAAGAACGTGATGTCACGTTTGCTGCACCTCTGCGCGTAAAGGTACGCCTTATTAATAAGGAAACTGGGGAAGTAAAAGAGCAGGAAGTCTTTATGGGGGATTTCCCGTTGATGACGGACAAAGGCACGTTTATTATTAACGGAGCCGAACGTGTCATCGTCAGCCAACTTGTACGCTCTCCGGGAGTCTATTACGCAGAACAAATCGATGCAAGTGGTAAGAAACTTTTTGGAGCGACGGTAATTCCGAATCGTGGAGCTTGGTTGGAATTCGAAACGGATGTTAACGATAATATCTTTGTAAGGGTTGACCGAACACGGAAATTACCAGGCACTGTTCTGATTCGCGCTTTGGGCTATGCGAGCAACGGCCAGATTTTAGAACTGTTTAATGATAACGAATATATCCGCGCTACTTTGGAAAGAGACAACTCAGAGTCAACGGAAGAAGCTTTGGTAGAGATTTATAAACGGTTAAGACCGGGTGAACCTCCAACTGTCGACAGTGCTCGATCATTGCTAGAAGCACTATTCTTTGATGCCAAACGTTATGATCTGGCTAAGGTAGGACGGTATAAACTCAATAAGAAACTAGGTCTAGATATTCCAATGGATGTTCGGCATTTGACCCGTGGGGATATTGTGGCTGCAGTCCAACGGCTGCTGGCTTTGATGGATGGACAGGGACATAAAGATGACATTGACCATTTAGGGAATCGTAGACTGCGGTCAGTTGGAGAACTTCTTCAGAATCAATTCCGCATTGGTTTGTCGCGAATGGAACGCGTGGTTCGCGAACGGATGACTATTCAGGATGTTGAAGTGATTACCCCTCAAGTATTAATTAATATTCGACCTGTCGTAGCTGCAATCAAGGAATTTTTTGGTAGCAGCCAGTTGTCTCAATTTATGGATCAAACAAATCCATTGGCAGAGTTAACACATAAGCGTCGTTTGAGTGCCTTGGGACCTGGGGGATTGAGCAGGGAGCGTGCAGGTTTTGAAGTGCGTGACGTTCACTTTTCCCACTATGGTAGGATGTGTCCAGTAGAGACTCCTGAAGGCCCGAACATTGGTTTGATAGGCTCTTTAGCGACTTTTGGACGTATAAATCCTTATGGCTTCATTGAAGCTCCTTACCGTATGGCGGATAAAGAGAATGGTAGAGTTACGGATGAGATCCATTACTTAACCGCTGACGAAGAAGAACAATATGTCGTAGCACAGGCAAATGCTCCACTTGATGAGAATGGTAAATTTCTTGGAGAAAAAATTGATGGACGTCACGGTGCGGATTTTGTTCATGTATCGCCAAACCACGTCGACTACATGGACGTCTCTCCAAAACAAATGGTATCCATCGCGACGGCACTAATCCCATTCCTTGAACATGATGATGCGAACAGGGCCTTGATGGGCTCTAACATGCAACGGCAAGCAGTACCTCTCTTACGTACTGATTCGCCTTATGTAGGAACAGGGATGGAATATAAGACAGCCAAGGATTCTGGCGTTTGTGCGATTACCAAAGAAGCTGGAGTTGTGGAGCGATCGACCGCGGACGAAATTATTGTCCTTCACGATGATGGGACGACAGAGAAACACAAGTTGCTTAAATATTCACGCTCTAACCAAGGCACATGCATTAACCAGCGCCCTATTGTTTCCAAAGGGGAACGGGTTGAAGCAAATCAGATTATTGCGGATGGTCCGTCGACTGACCATGGTGAACTTGCTTTGGGTCACAATGTTTTAGTGGCCTTCATGACCTGGGAAGGGTATAACTACGAGGACGCGATCCTCATTAGCGAAAAGCTTGTTCGGGAAGATTACTATACATCTATTCATATTGAAGAGTATGAATCGGATGCGCGTGATACGAAGCTTGGTCCAGAAGAAATTACTCGTGATATCCCCAACGTCGGAGAAGATGTTTTGAAGGATCTAGATGAACGAGGAATTATTCGAATCGGAGCAGAAGTTCGTCCAGGCGATATCTTAGTTGGAAAAGTGACCCCGAAGGGGGAGACGGAACTCACGGCAGAAGAGCGCTTACTTCGTGCAATCTTTGGAGAAAAGGCGCGTGAGGTGCGTGATACCTCCTTGCGAGTGCCTCACGGAGAAGCTGGAAAAATTGTCGATGTGAAGGTTTTTACTCGCGAAAACGGGGATGAATTATCTCCCGGCGTTAATCAACTCGTTCGGGTTTACATTGCTCAAAAGCGAAAAATTTCTGTGGGTGACAAGGTTGCGGGCCGTCACGGAAACAAAGGGGTTATTTCCCGCATCATGCGTCAAGAAGATATGCCGTTTATGCCAGATGGTACGCCCATTGAAATTGTTCTTAATCCACTAGGTGTTCCTTCTCGAATGAATATCGGTCAGGTTCTGGAAACTCACCTAGGCTGGGCAGCTAAGGCTCTTGGGATTCGCATTGCGACTCCAGTCTTTGATGGTGCTACGGAGGATGACATTTTTGAGACTCTGAAGAAAGCTGGACTGCCGAAAGACGGGAAGACCCTGTTATATGACGGACGTACAGGAGATCCGTTTGACAGCAAGATCACCGTTGGATATATGTATGTTCTCAAGCTTCACCATTTGGTTGACGATAAGATCCATGCTCGTTCGACGGGTCCATACTCGCTCGTGACACAGCAACCGTTGGGTGGTAAAGCACAGTTCGGAGGCCAACGCTTTGGAGAAATGGAAGTTTGGGCGTTAGAAGCCTATGGAGCAGCTTATACATTGCAAGAAATTTTAACGGTAAAATCAGATGATGTTGTCGGCCGTGTCAAGACATACGAAGCGATCGTCAAAGGAGAAAACATTCCTGAACCAGGCATTCCCGAATCCTTTAAGGTCTTGATCAAGGAAATGCAGAGTTTAGGACTTGATGTTAGAGTCTTAGCAGCCGATGATCGTGAAATTGAGATCCATGACACCGATGAGGATATTACGGAAACCGCAAAGGAACTCGGCATCGATCTACATGAGGAACTTCCACCCCCCGCGACGCGCATAATTG
>PKWS01000217.1:4930-8403 GCA_003132105.1 Desulfosporosinus sp. | reverse complement strand
TTATTTTGCGAGAAAATCTTTGGTCCGACTCGGGACTGGGAATGCCACTGCGGGAAATATAAACGCGTTCGGTATAAGGGAATCGTTTGTGACCGTTGTGGAGTTGAAGTGACCCGTTCTAAAGTTCGTCGTGAACGGATGGGGCACATTGTACTCGCTGCTCCCGTTTCCCATATTTGGTATTTTAAAGGGATTCCCAGCAGAATGGGATTACTTTTGGACATGTCTCCTCGTTCTTTGGAAAAAGTCTTGTATTTTGTGTCCTATATTGTGACCAATTCCGGAGATACATCGCTGATGAAGAAACAACTCTTGACTGAAACGGAATATAGGGAATATCGAGATAAGTACGGGGACCGTTTCCAAGCCAGCATGGGAGCGGAAGCCATTAAACTATTGCTCGGTGAGATGGATTTAGACAAGCTTAATGATGAACTTCGCGTAGAGTTAAAAGAAGTATCTGGACAACGAAAAATTCGGGCGATTCGTCGTCTCGAAGTTGTCGAGGCCTTCAAAACGTCTGGAAACCGTCCGGAATGGATGATTATGGATGTTGTTCCGGTGATTCCACCAGAATTGCGACCGATGGTCCAGTTAGATGGTGGTCGGTTCGCTACGTCTGATCTCAATGATCTCTATCGCAGAGTCATTAATAGGAACAACCGTTTGAAACGTCTTTTGGATCTTGGCGCACCAGACATAATTGTGCGAAATGAAAAACGGATGCTCCAAGAAGCGGTCGATGCTTTGATTGACAATGGCCGCCGCGGACGTCCAGTGACCGGTCCGGGTAACCGACCCCTTAAATCTTTGAGCGATATGTTAAAGGGAAAACAAGGGCGGTTCAGGCAAAACCTCTTGGGAAAACGCGTGGATTATTCTGGACGTTCCGTTATCGTTGTTGGACCGAACCTTAAACTCCATCAGTGTGGTCTTCCTAAAGAAATGGCATTAGAACTTTTCAAACCGTTCGTGATGAAGAAACTGGTCAATGAAGGACATGCCCACAATATTAAAAGTGCAAAACGTATGGTTGAGAGGGTACGTCCAGAAGTGTGGGATGTCCTCGAAGAAGTTATCTCCGATCACCCAGTCCTGCTAAACCGGGCCCCAACTCTTCACCGTTTGGGAATTCAGGCGTTTGAGCCAATTTTAGTTGAGGGCCGCGCTTTACAGATCCACCCGTTAGTTTGCACAGCGTATAACGCGGACTTTGACGGTGACCAAATGGCGGTACACGTTCCATTGTCTGCTGAGGCTCAGTCTGAAGCTAGATTGCTTATGTTGGCATCACACAATATCTTGAACCCCAAAGACGGTCGGCCTGTACAAACGCCGACTCAGGATATGGTTCTGGGATCTTATTACTTAACCATAGAGCGTCCTGGTGCTTGTGGAGAAGGAAAAATATTTAAAGACTATGACGAAGCTGTCTTGGCGTATGATACGAAAGCAGTTCACTTGCAAGCCCGTATTAAAGTTCGTCGTAATGGGGAACTCTTGGAGACGACCGTTGGTCGATTAATCTTCAATTCCGTCATTCCTCCCGAAATTGGGTATTTCAACGAAGTTATAGGTAAAAAAGGCCTCGGAGACATCGTAGCTAAAACGTATCGCAAGTGTGGCTATGAAGCGACAGCCTCATTGCTGGACGGGCTGAAGAATCAAGGGTTTAAGTTCTCGACTCGGGCAGGAATGACCGTCGGATTGACGGACATAACGGTGCCTAAGGAGAAGACAGAGATCCTCGCCAAGGCGGACGCAGCGGTTGCTAAAACAGAGCTACAATATCGGCGCGGTTTAATTACGGATGAAGAGCGTTATAACCTCGTCATTGATACTTGGGCGAAGGCCACGAAAACAGTGACCCAGGCGTTGATGGATACCCTTGATCAGTTTAATCCGGTGTACATGATGGCGACGTCCGGTGCCCGGGGTAATATTCAACAGCTGAGACAACTAGCTGGAATGCGGGGACTTATGGCTGATCCGTCAGGACGAACCATTGAGTTGCCGATCAAGGCAAACTTCCGTGAAGGTCTAACCGTTTTGGAATACTTCATCTCCTCGCATGGTGCACGGAAAGGCCTTGCAGATACTGCCTTGCGAACAGCCGACTCAGGTTATCTGACTCGTCGTTTAGTGGACGTATCTCAAGATGTAATTGTGCGTGAAGAAGACTGCGGAACGTTGACAGGCATAATGGTGGAAGATATTAAAGACGGACCAGAAATCATTGAGCCCTTAATTGATCGTCTTGTTGGACGCTTTGTCTTGGAAGAGATACACCATCCGGAGACGGGAGAATTACTCGCTTCACCCGAGTATGAAATTACGGAGGAACAGGCGGAGGATATTGTTAAAACCTTCGATAAAGCCATAATCCGCTCGGTGCTCACCTGTAAATCTCGCTTTGGTGTCTGCAAGAAGTGTTACGGTCGCAATCTCGCAACCGGACGTCCGGTTGAGATGGGTGAAGCGGTTGGAATTATTGCAGCACAATCCATTGGAGAACCTGGAACTCAGCTAACTATGCGAACCTTCCATACCGGTGGGGTTGCGGGCGATGATATAACCCAAGGTCTTCCGAGGGTAGAAGAGCTGTTTGAAGCCCGTAAACCAAAAGGGCAAGCAATCATCTCAGAAGCGATCGGTAAGGTGTCAATTAGTGAAGTGAAAGGGCGACGGGAGATAGATCTCCTCACTGAAACCGAAGAGCATCTAACTTATACCATCCCCTACGGATCACGACTCTGTGTTAAAGAGGGACAAATGGTCGCAGCAGGCGATGAGTTGACCGAAGGAAGCATCAATCCACATGATATGCTAAAAGTCAAAGGTCAACGCGGAGTTCAGGTCTATCTGTTAGGAGAAGTTCAACGTGTCTATCGCCTTCAAGGGGTAGATATTAATGACAAGCACATCGAAGTCATGGTTCGTCAGATGTTACGCAAGGTTAAAATCGATGATGCAGGAGATACAAGCCTGCTCCCTGGTGGTCTAATTGATGTCTTTGAATTTCAAGACGAAAATGCACGAACTATTGCTGGAGGTGGGGAACCTGCAGTAGCTCACCCAGTATTATTAGGGATTACTAAGGCTTCCCTGGCAACGGATTCCTTCCTCTCTGCAGCTTCTTTCCAAGAAACAACTCGAGTTCTCACGGAAGCGGCCATCAAAGGAAAAGTTGATCCATTACTCGGATTAAAAGAGAATGTGATCATCGGTAAATTAATCCCTGCTGGAACTGGCATGTCGAGGTATCGAACTATAAAAACTCTAGAAACTTTAGATTCAAAGTAATTGAATTATTGACACACTAGATATCTAATGCTAAAATATTATAGTGTGATTAAGGGGGAAAGCATTTTGATGCTTGATGAAACCTTCAAAAACGCCAAACAAAAAACAGTTGGCTTAAAACAAACCCAACGTGCTCTTGAAAAGGGACTCGTCCGACGTTTGTTTATAGC
>PKWS01000217.1:0-4848 GCA_003132105.1 Desulfosporosinus sp. | reverse complement strand
TGTATATTGATCTGATCAGAAAGGAGGTAGAGACATGCCGACAATTAATCAGCTTATCCGTAATGGACGTGCCTCAATCGCGAAAAAATCAACAGCTCCAGCTTTACAGTGGGGCTATAACTCTCTTAAACGAAAGCAATATCCATCAGGAGGGTCTCCTCAAAAACGTGGAGTTTGTATCAGAGTTTATACGACTACTCCTAAAAAACCTAACTCTGCACTTCGAAAAGTTGCACGTGTTCGTTTGACTAATGGATTTGAGATAACCTCTTATATTCCAGGAATCGGACACAACTTACAAGAACACTCCGTGGTTCTCGTCCGTGGTGGTCGTATTAAGGACCTTCCAGGCGTACGTTATCACGTGGTTCGTGGTGCCCTAGACACAACTGCTGTTCAAAAACGCGCGCAAGGACGCTCAAAATACGGAGCAAAACGTCCGAAAAAGGCTTAAGCTAGGCCTAAAATTGTTTAGAAATACGTTACAAAGGAGGTAAACTAATGCCACGTAAAGGATATGTTGGGAAACGCGATGTTCTGCCAGATCCGATTTACAAGAATCAAACTCTAACTAAGTTTATTAATCAAATTATGTTAGACGGTAAAAAGGGAACGGCAGAGGCTATTTGCTATAGTGCCTTTAATATGATCCAGGAAAAATCTGGTAAAGACCCAATAGAAGTCTTTGGTACCGCGTTGAAAAACGTTATGCCGGTATTGGAAGTAAAGGCCCGTCGTGTTGGCGGAGCTAATTATCAAGTGCCTATTGAAGTGCGTGCAGAGCGTCGTACTACACTTGGTCTGCGTTGGCTTGTCGCTATGGCACGAAAGCGCGGCGAAAAAACCATGCAGGAAAAGATTGCTGGAGAATTACTCGATGCCTCCAACAATACTGGTGGTTCTGTCAAGAAAAAAGAGGATATGCATAAAATGGCTGAAGCCAATAAGGCTTTTGCGCATTACAAATGGTAGTTTGATGCATACTGATTTTGACAGAAAGGGGGAATTACAGTGGCAAGACTATTTTCATTAGAAAAGACACGAAATATTGGAATTATGGCGCACATTGACGCTGGAAAAACAACGGTAACGGAACGNNACATCCTGTGAGTGGAAGAGTAATCGCGTTAACATTATCGACACACCAGGGCACGTGGACTTCACGGTAGAAGTTGAACGTTCTCTACGGGTACTTGATGGTGTAGTAGCGGTGTTCTGTTCTGTCGGCGGAGTTGAACCTCAATCCGAAACCGTCTGGCGTCAAGCGGATAAATACAAAGTCCCACGTATCGCTTTTATTAACAAAATGGACCGGATGGGCGCTGATTTCTTTCGTGGTGTTTCCATGATAGCTGACCGGTTGGGTGCCAACCCTGTTCCGATCCAGTTGCCAATCGGTGTCGAGGAAGACTTCAAAGGTATTGTGGACTTAGTGACGATGACGTCTACTGTCTATACGGATGACTTAGGCACAACTGAAAAGCACACTGCTATTCCGGAAGACTTAGTTGAATTAGCCACCGAGTATCGTGAGAAACTGGTTGAAGCTGTCGCTGAAACGAGTGAAGAACTCATGAACAAGTATCTCGAAGGGACAGAAATCTCCGAGCAAGAAATTCGTGACGGTATACGTCGCGGAGTCATCGGGAACAAATTTATCCCAGTTCTTTGTGGTTCAGCATTCAAGAACAAAGGAATCCAACCACTGCTCGACTGCGTCGTTGATTACATGCCATCGCCTCTAGATGTTCCCCCTATTAAAGGGATACATCCTGATACTGGAGTGGAAGATCAAAGGACAGCTTCTGACACCGAACCATTTTCCGCGCTGGCCTTCAAGATCATGTCTGATCCATTCGTGGGTAAATTAGCCTTTTTCAGGGTGTATTCTGGGGTGTTAACTGCTGGTTCTTATGTTTATAACTCAACTAAGGGCAAGAAAGAACGTATTGGACGCATTCTTCAAATGCACGCCAATCACCGTGAAGATATCCAAGAGGTGCGTTCAGGGGACATCGCAGCCGCAATTGGTTTGAAAGACACTACAACGGGGGATACCTTGTGCGATGAGAAGAAACCCATTATTCTAGAAAAAATGGTTTTCCCTGACCCGGTAATCTTCGTGGCAATTGAGCCTAAGACGAAAGTAGACCAGGAAAAAATGGGTGGCGCACTCTCTCGTCTTGCTGAAGAAGATCCGACCTTTAAAATGCACACGGATACCGAAACTGGGCAGACGATCATCGCTGGAATGGGCGAGCTCCATCTAGAGATTATTGTTGACCGTTTACAACGTGAATTTAAAGTACAATGCGACGTAGGACGACCCCAAGTTGCTTACAAAGAAACCATTCGGAAGACTGTCAAATCCGAAGGAAAGTTTGTTCGCCAATCCGGAGGTCGTGGACAATACGGACACTGCTGGATCGAACTTATGCCACTTGAAGCCGGAAGCGGCTTTGAATTTGTCAATAAAGTGGTCGGCGGTGTTATTCCTAGGGAATATATTAACCCAATTGGTGCTGGTATCCAAGAAGCCTTGCAAAACGGTATTCTGGCTGGATACCCGGTTCTTGACATACGTGCTACCGTTTATGACGGTTCTTATCACGATGTCGACTCTTCAGAAATGGCCTTTAAGATTGCCGGATCCATGGCTTTTAAAGCCGGTGCACTCAAGGCAGATCCTGCGATCATTGAACCCGTCATGAAAGTGGAAGTGACTGTTCCCGAGGACTACATGGGAGACGTCATTGGAGACATAAGTTCACGTCGAGGACGAATTGAAGGAATGGAAGCGCGTGGCAATGCACAAATTGTTCGTGCATTTGTTCCACTTTCCGAAATGTTCGGCTATTCGACTGACTTGCGATCCGCCACACAAGGACGTGGAACCTATACAATGCAGACCGACCACTACGAAGAAGTGCCGAAAAACATTGCCGAAGGCATCATTGCCAAACGCCAAGGCGCGTAGTCGAGGTTCGAAGCACGAAGTTTGACACCTCACTGAACTATACAGATTATTATTTAAGGGAGTGAAAAAAATGGGAAAAGCGAAATACGAACGCACTAAACCACATGTTAACGTTGGAACCATTGGTCACGTCGACCATGGTAAAACCACCACTACAGCGGCAATCACCGTTGTTCTATCCAAAGTCGGTGGCGCTGTAGCCACGGCATTTGATCAAATCGACAAAGCTCCTGAAGAGCGCGAGCGTGGAATCACTATTTCCACTGCTCATGTTGAGTATGAAACAGCGAGTCGTCACTATGCTCACGTGGACTGCCCAGGACATGCTGACTATGTTAAAAACATGATTACTGGCGCAGCTCAAATGGATGGTGCGATCCTCTGCGTGTCTGCTGCTGATGGCCCTATGCCACAAACTCGTGAACACATCCTCTTGGCTCGCCAAGTAGGTGTTCCGACTATTGTTGTCTGGCTGAACAAAAGAGACATGGTTGACGATGAGGAGCTCATTGAACTAGTCGAAATGGAAATTCGCGAACTCCTAACGATGTACGAATTTGATGGAGACAATACTCCGATCATTCCAGGTTCTGGTCTTAAAGCACTGCAATGCGGTTGCGGAAAACGCGAATGCGAGTGGTGTGGAGATATATGGAAACTGATGGATGCGGTCGATTCTTTCATTCCAACTCCTGTGCGAGACACGGATAAGCCTTTCTTAATGCCTATTGAGGATGTCTTTACGATTACAGGTCGAGGTACCGTTGCGACGGGTCGTGTTGATCGCGGAAGGGTTAAAATCGGAGACGAAGTTGAAATCGTTGGTTTGACAACTACTCCCCGTAAGACCATTGTAACCGGGGTTGAAATGTTCCGTAAACTCCTTGATTCAGCACAAGCTGGAGATAATATCGGTGCGCTTCTTCGCGGAGTTGAGCGTAAAGACGTCGAGCGTGGACAAGTTTTAGCTAAGACCGGATCCATTAAACCTCATACCAAATTTTCGGGTGAGGTGTATATCTTGAATAAAGAAGAAGGCGGACGACACACTCCGTTTTTCCATAACTATCGTCCTCAATTCTACTTCCGTACGACCGACGTGACGGGTGTTATCACTCTTCCAGAAGGTACTGAAATGGTTATGCCGGGAGACCGCGTGACGATTGACGTTGAACTAATCACCCCAATCGCTATGGAAGAAGGACTTCGCTTTGCTATCCGTGAGGGTGGCCGCACCGTTGGTTCAGGTATTGTTGCTAAGATTAATGCCTAATCGTGAACTTAGAGGATCTCATAAAGAGGAAGAAACCTTCCTCTTTATGAACAAAAGTCGGATAAGGGTGCGTTGGATCATTGGGTGCAGTACTCAGCCAGCCGCCTGCATCTGACTTCGATTTCTGCTATGGCGTAAAAGGTTGCTGGGCAGGTGACTCCGCTTGAACCAGGGGAATTTTTACGCTCGAGACCCGTGTAACGGGAAATATGAGGAGGTAGACTTAACTTATGAGCCAAAAAATTAGGATTCGCCTTAAAGCCTTTGACCACAAAACTCTTGACCAATCTGCCGAACGCATTGTAGAAACTGCAAAGCGGACAGGAGCTCAGGTCAGTGGACCGATTCCCCTACCAACAGAGAAAAGCATCTATACAATTTTACGATCTCCTCATGTTAATAAGGATTCTCGTGAACAGTTTGAGATGCGCACTCATAAACGCTTGATTGATATTCTAGAGCCTACACCAAAAACTGTGGATGCACTTATGCGTTTAGACTTACCCGCAGGTGTCGACATAGAAATCAAGCTGTAACTAGCATAATTTTGCTATGTTTCGAGCACTAGTCAGAAAGTATAACTGTTAGTTATATACTT
>PKWS01000020.1 GCA_003132105.1 Desulfosporosinus sp. | reverse complement strand
GGGGAATCACAGTGGCAAGACTTTTTTCACTAGAAAATACACGTAATATCGGAATTATGGCTCACATTGATGCTGGGAAAACTACGGTAACGGAACGTATCCTTTTTTACACTGGACGAGTGCATAAAATTGGTGAAGTTCATGATGGTGCTGCAACAATGGACTGGATGATCCAGGAGCAAGAACGTGGGATAACCATTACGTCCGCTGCTACGACCTGCGAGTGGAAGCATAATCGTATTAACATCATCGACACACCAGGGCACGTGGACTTCACGGTAGAAGTTGAACGTTCTCTACGGGTACTTGATGGTGCAGTAGCGGTGTTCTGTTCTGTTGGTGGAGTTGAACCTCAATCCGAAACCGTCTGGCGGCAAGCGGATAAATACAAAGTCCCGCGAATTGCTTTTATCAATAAAATGGACCGGATGGGTGCTGATTTCTTCCGCGGTGTTTCAATGATAGCGGATAGGTTGGGTGCCAACCCTGTTCCAATCCAGTTACCGATCGGTGCGGAGGAAGACTTCAAAGGTATCGTGGATTTAGTGACTATGACGTCTACAGTCTATACGGATGACTTAGGCACAACTGAAGTGCATAGTGCAATCCCTGAAGACTTAGTCGAATTAGCCAAGGAGTATCGTGAGAAACTGGTTGAAGCTGTCGCTGAAACGAGTGAAGAACTCATGATGAAGTATCTCGAAGGTACAGAAATTACTGAGCAAGAAATTCGTGTCGGTATTCGTCGCGGAGTCATCGGGAACAAATTTATTCCAGTTCTCTGTGGCTCGGCATTCAAAAACAAAGGGGTACAACCACTACTTGACTGCGTCGTCGAATACATGCCGTCGCCTCTAGACGTTCCGCCAATAAAAGGGACACATCCGGATACCGGACTGGAAGCCCATAGGACAGCTTCTGACACAGAACCATTTTCCTCGTTGGCCTTCAAGATCATGGCTGACCCATTCGTCGGTAAGCTAGCATTTTTCAGGGTGTATTCGGGAGTATTAGGTGCTGGTTCTTACGTTTATAACTCGACTAAAGGCAAGAGAGAACGCATTGGACGTATCCTTCAAATGCATGCCAATCACCGAGAAGATATTCAAGAGGTGCGTTCAGGGGATATTGCAGCTGCAGTTGGCTTGAAAGACACCACAACGGGGGATACCTTGTGCGATGAGAAGACACCCATTATCCTAGAAAAGATGGTGTTTCCTGAGCCAGTAATCTCCGTGGCAATTGAGCCTAAGACGAAAGTCGACCAGGAAAAAATGGGAGGCGCACTTAGTCGTCTTGCAGAAGAAGATCCGACCTTCAGAATTCACACAGATACAGAAACTGGACAGACGATCATTGCTGGAATGGGCGAGCTCCATCTAGAGATTATTGTTGACCGCTTACAGCGAGAATTTAAAGTGCAATGCGATGTCGGACGTCCACAAGTTGCTTACAAAGAAACCATTCGGAAGACTGTCAAATCCGAAGGAAAGTTTGTTCGCCAATCCGGAGGTCGTGGACAATACGGACACTGCTGGATCGAGCTTATGCCACTTGAAGCAGGAAGCGGGTTTGAGTTCGTCAATAAAGTTGTCGGCGGAGTTATTCCTAGGGAATATATTAACCCAATTGGTGCTGGTATCCAAGAAGCCTTACAAAATGGTATTCTGGCTGGATACCCTGTTCTCGACATACGGGCTACCGTTTATGACGGTTCTTACCACGATGTCGACTCTTCAGAAATGGCCTTTAAAATTGCCGGCTCCATGGCCTTTAAAGCTGGCGCACTCAAGGCAGACCCTGCGATCATTGAACCAGTCATGAGAGTTGAAGTCACTGTTCCCGAGGATTACATGGGAGACGTCATTGGGGACATAAGTTCACGTCGAGGACGGATTGAAGGAATGGAAGCGCGCGGTAATGCACAAATTATTCGCGGATTTGTTCCACTATCCGAAATGTTTGGCTATTCAACTGATCTACGATCCGCCACACAAGGGCGTGGGACCTATACTATGCAAACCGACCACTATGAGGAAGTGCCTAAAAACATTGCCGAAGGCATTATTGCCAAACGCCAAGGATTATAATATTTTTTAAGGAGTGAAAAAAATGGGAAAAGCGAAATACGAACGCACAAAACCACATGTTAACGTTGGAACCATTGGTCACGTCGACCATGGTAAGACCACTACGACAGCGGCAATCACCGTTGTTCTCTCCAAAGTCGGTGGCGCAGTTGCCACGGCATTTGATCAAATCGATAAAGCTCCTGAAGAGCGCGAACGTGGAATTACAATTTCCACTGCTCACGTTGAGTATGAGACCGCAGCTCGCCACTATGCTCACGTTGACTGCCCAGGGCACGCCGACTATGTTAAAAACATGATCACTGGCGCAGCTCAAATGGACGGTGCAATTCTCTGCGTGTCTGCTGCTGACGGTCCTATGCCACAAACTCGTGAACACATCCTCTTGGCTCGCCAAGTAGGTGTTCCGACGATTGTTGTCTGGCTTAATAAAAGAGATATGGTTGACGATGAAGAACTAATAGAACTCGTCGAAATGGAAATTCGTGAACTTCTAACGATGTATGAATTTGATGGAGACAATACACCCATCATTCCAGGTTCAGGTCTCAAAGCACTTCAATGCGGATGCGGAAAACGCGAGTGCGAATGGTGTGGAGATATTTGGAAGCTGATGGATGCTGTCGATACTTTCATTCCAACGCCTGAACGCGACACAGATAAGCCTTTCTTGATGCCTATCGAGGATGTCTTCACGATTACCGGTCGGGGTACCGTTGCCACGGGTCGTGTTGATCGCGGAAAGGTTAAAGTCGGAGACGAAGTTGAAATCGTTGGATTGACGACTACTCCTCGTAAGACCATTGTAACCGGGGTTGAAATGTTCCGTAAACTTCTTGATTCAGCACAAGCTGGAGATAACATCGGTGCACTTCTGCGTGGAGTTGAGCGTAAAGACATCGAACGTGGACAAGTTTTAGCTAAACCTGGATCCATTAAACCTCATACAAAATTTTCCGGTGAAGTTTATATCTTAAATAAAGAAGAAGGCGGACGCCACACCCCATTTTTCCACAACTATCGTCCTCAATTCTACTTCCGTACGACGGACGTAACTGGAGTTATTACTCTTCCAGAAGGTACTGAAATGGTCATGCCGGGAGACCGCGTGACGATTGATGTAGAACTCATCACCCCAATCGCTATGGAAGAAGGACTTCGCTTTGCTATCCGCGAGGGTGGCCGCACCGTTGGTTCAGGTATTGTTGCTAAGATTAATGCTTAGTTTATAAATCATATAAGTTGTTTATTGGAGAGGAAGAGAGATCTTCCTCTCCATGAGTGAAGTAGGATACTGGTGTTCTAGATCATGGAGTGCATTTACTCACGCATCTGGCCTCTGGCATCTGACTTCTAATTTCTGTAATGGCGTAAAAGGTTGCTGGGCAGGTGACTCCGCTTGAACCAGGGAATTTTTACGCTCGAAACCCGTGTAACGGGAAATATGAGGAGGTAGGACAAAACTTATGAGCCAAAAAATTAGGATTCGCCTTAAAGCCTTTGACCACAAAACTCTTGACCAATCTGCCGAACGCATTGTAGAAACTGCAAAGCGGACGGGAGCACAGGTCAGTGGACCGATTCCCCTACCAACAGAGAAAAGCATCTATACAATCTTACGCTCGCCTCATGTCAATAAGGATTCTCGAGAACAGTTTGAGATGCGCACTCATAAACGTTTGATTGATATTCTAGA
>PKWS01000187.1:12107-12241 GCA_003132105.1 Desulfosporosinus sp. | reverse complement strand
GTAACCGCCCTAAGGCTGAAACCGCACGCTCTACTGTTTCCTCCGGCTTAGGTCCTATGGCAAGGTCAACGCGCCGACGTGTTCCAAACAAATTGGTGACGACAGGAAAAGTGCTTCCCTTAACACGCTTAAAT
>PKWS01000187.1:8917-12036 GCA_003132105.1 Desulfosporosinus sp. | reverse complement strand
CTCGAGGTCAGAGTATGGCAATGACCAATTAGTTTGCTCAATTCCTCTGGACAAAGGTTATCGGAGTGAATTCCAGCTGTTATGGCCACAGGCAACCGAAGTTCACGAGCCAGCATTTCGGCAACCGTTCTGGCGACGTCAACGTCTTTATGCCCTGGAACCGGCGTAATGTAGACATCAGTGCTCCACCCCTCGCCGCTAAGGCTTGGGCGGGGAAGGGCCAGGACCACTCCACCGACATGCGGTTTTTCCCCGCCTGTCAGAAGCCCATGAATTCCATTACCGGTATCCGTGAGACTTAATGTAACTTGACAACGTCCTTCCCCTTCTTGCCCTTGCCAAATCGGGAGATGGATCAGTCTGTTTATGGGCACGTGCTTTTCCCTCACTTTACCTTTTAAACAACTCGTCTACATTATACATTTAGTTATGATTATTAGACAAGTTTTGAACAAGAAAGAGAGTAGGGGCTTTATCCCTTCTCTCTTTCTCGTTTAGATGAATTTCTATGAATGAATCTTTAACTCCCCCGAGGCGTCAACATCCACAAGGAGATGTTGTCCTTCCTTAAAATCTCCTTGCAGGAGTTTAAGGGCCAAAGGATTTTGTAGACGTTGTTGGATCACTCGTTTGAGCGGCCTTGCACCATAAACCGGGTCATACCCCTCATTCGCAATTTGTTCGCGTGCCTTAGCCGTCAATTCAAACGTGAGTTTGCGTTCGCTCAAGCGCTGACGCAATAGTCCAAGTTGGATTTCCACGATTCGTCCGATATGCTCGCGCCCTAGAGGGTGGAAGATGATGACTTCATCAAGGCGGTTAAGNNAATTCCGGCCGGAAGTGGTTCCTTAGTTCTTCATTGATGCTAGAGCGGACTTCTTCTAAAGATGCTTTACGTTGGGTTAATTGCTGAATAGACGGGCTTGCAATATTACTGGTTAAGATGACGATCGTGTTTTTAAAGTTTATCATACGCCCTTGTCCATCGGTCAACCGACCATCGTCTAAGAGTTGCAAGAGTACATTTGTGACGTCGCTATGTGCTTTCTCTACTTCGTCGAAGAGGATAACACTGTATGGTTTACGGCGAACGGCCTCCGTTAGTTGTCCGCCTTCTTCATATCCCACATATCCAGGAGGTGCTCCGATAAGGCGAGACACCGTGTGCTTTTCCATATACTCAGACATATCAATTCGGACAATAGCTTGTTCATCATCAAAAAGGAACTCTGCTAATGCTCTGGCTAGCTCAGTCTTCCCGACACCCGTAGGCCCCAAAAAAAGGAAAGAGCCCAAAGGGCGATTCGGGTCTTGTAGCCCAGCACGTGCCCGTCGTACCGCATCGGAGACGGCTCTAACAGCTTCTTCTTGACCGATAACCCTTTGATGAATTCGGTCTTCCATATGGATGAGCTTTGCCATTTCGCTCTCCATAAGTTTGGAAACGGGAACATGGGTCCAAGTTGCCACGATTTCGGCGATATCTTGCTCTACCACTTCTTGTTTTAATAAGGTATTTTTCTTACCTTGTAGTGTTTGCTCTGTGATTTTAAGGTCCTTTTCTAAATTTGGGATTATGCCATACTGGAGCTCGGCGGCCTTATTATAGTCCAATTGTTGCTGTGCTTGCTCCATCAGTGTGCGCGAACGATCGACTTCCTCTTTTAGTTGTTGAATTCGCGCCAGAATTTCACGTTCCCCTAGCAATTGGGCATCCAGTCCAGAACGCTCTTCTTTGAGGTTGGCCAACTCTTCTTCAATCTTTGCTAACCGTTCCTTGCTGGCTTCATCCTTTTCTTTCTTTAAGGCCTGCCGTTCAATTTCAAGTTGCATCATCCGGCGTTTGATTTGATCTAATTCATAGGGATCACTTGTGATTTCCATGCGCATATGCGCTCCTGCTTCATCGATGAGGTCAATCGCTTTATCCGGAAGGAAACGGTCGCTAATATAACGATCTGATAGCACGGCAGCAGCAATGATGGCTCCGTCTGTAATTCGTACGCCATGGTGCGTTTCATAACGTTCCTTGAGTCCGCGCAGGATTGAAATGGTATCCTCTACACTAGGCGCTTCCACCATAATCGGTTGGAAGCGTCGTTCAAGTGCAGCATCTTTCTCAATGTGCTTGCGATATTCTGAGAGTGTTGTCGCTCCAAGCATACTGAGTTCTCCACGGGCAAGCATCGGTTTTAGCATATCACTGGCATCCATTGCTCCTTCAGCAGCTCCTGCTCCTACAACGGTATGCAATTCGTCGATAAACAAGATTACATCGTCACGGTCTTGAATTTCTTTGAGCACGGCTTTCAGGCGTTCCTCAAACTCTCCTCGGTATTTGGCCCCGGCAATTAAGGCTCCCATATCGAGAGAAATGACTTGCTTATCCTTAATTGTCTCCGGAACATCTCCCCGGACAATCCTTTGGGCCAAGCCTTCGACGATCGCTGTTTTACCAACCCCCGGCTCTCCGATCAACACAGGATTATTTTTTGTGCGGCGGGATAATGTTTGGATTACTCTTCGGATTTCCTCGTCCCGGCCTATGACTGGATCAAGACGACCGCGCCGTGCTTGCTCCACCAAGTTAAGCCCATATTGTTCTAGGGCCGCATAGGTGCCTTCTGGATGGGGACTGGTAACGCGTTGGGTTCCTCTGACTTCACGCAAAGCTTGAAGCAATTTTTCTCGAGTCAATCCCGCTTGTTTTAAAGTTTGCTCGGCAGACCCTCCGGCTTTGCCAAAAATGGCCAGAAGTAAATGTTCAGTGCTAACGTACTCATCGCCAAAAGGCAGCATCTCATCATGGGCTGATACTAATACCGTACGTAAACGGGGTGAGATGCTTATTTGCACGTTTCCGCCGCTAATGCGTGGAAAGCTATTGACCTCTTGACGGAGAGTTTTGATGAGTACGCCAACTGCCATGTTTAATTTACTTAATACTTGGGGAACGACGCCATCCCCTTGCTCTAAAAGGGCGAGCAAAAGATGTTCAGGCTCTACCTGGCTGTTTCCGTTGCGTTCCGCCATAGTTTGGGCATTGGTGATCGCTTCCTGAGATTTCTGGGTAAATCGGTTGGTATCAAAAGACATATTCACTCACTCCTTTTCAAGCT
>PKWS01000187.1:2689-8842 GCA_003132105.1 Desulfosporosinus sp. | reverse complement strand
AACCCTTTTCCTTTTAAGCGAAATTTCTTACCACTTTGAGAAAGGGTTGGAATTTTGAGAATGACTTCCCCGCCAAAAGTATGGATACTAACCTCCCCACCTAAAATGGCCTTGTAGAAGTCTATTGGTAAGTCTGCTCTCAAGTCATCCCCATCACGGACAAAGCGAGCATGAGGACTTACTGTGATGTTTAAATAGAGATTCCCACTCGGCCCGCCCGAAATCCCAGGACCGCCTTGGCCTGTAAGACGCACCTTAGAACCGGTGCGCACCCCTTTGGGAATCTTGGCTTCGATTTGTTTTTCCCCAGTACGAATGAGTCGTGTCGTTCCGTTATAAGTTTCTTCGAGGGTCACTTTGACTTCCGCTTCATGGTCCTGACCTGCACGAGTACGTCCTGCAGTAGACCCACCGCTGAACCCGCGGCCTTGCCCACCGTTCCCTCCAAAGAGGGTAGAGAAGAAATCAGAGTATCCTTCTCCTCCAGAACCGCCAAAGCCACCCGCTCTTCCAGAGCCGCCGAACATTTCTGCAAAATCTTCTGAGGACATGGTATGTGTCTGATTCCCACCACCCCCTCCTCCAGGATTAGACTGCCAACGGTCCCAATTGTAATCTCCACGTCCACCGCGGGTCTTCCATTGTTGATAGTCCTGCCGTAGTTCATCGTATTTGCGTCGTTTTTCAGGATCGCTGATCGCTTGATACGCTTCCATCGCGTCCTTAAATTTTGCTTCAGCCGCTTTGTCACCTGGATTAACATCAGGGTGGTATTTTTTTGCTAACTTCTGATAAGTCTTTTTTATAGTTTTTTCATCTGCGTCTGGTGAAACACCAAGACTGACATAATAATCTTTGAAATCCATTTTCTCACCTCATATACTCATGTGCTCTCATATACTTATGTACTTGTATCAAATATATTATTTTTATAATGATTACTACTAATTATATTCCATTTTGTCGCGAAGGTCAATAATGGTCAGACAATTAAGGGAACTTGCGTTACAACGTTCACCTCGTGATGTCGTGGGCCAAACTTGAGCTCAATCGGTTTTGATGCAAGAGAGCGGGTTCCCGGCCAAAGCGGCATCCGTGCCGCATGGCCGGCGGAACACGTCGTGTGTTCCGCCCCACTGATGCATGCACCGCTTGAGCCGAGTTTGGCGGTCCACTTCATCAGAGAGGTTCGCTTATGTAAGCGCGAACGAGGGATCACTTCGTGTTCGGCTTCGTTGATGCAAGCAAGCACCGATGATCTGAGCATGCTGTGATTCTATTTGCAATAGGAAGTGCTTACATCGCGCTTGTAAGCTACTTCTTGAATCTGTACTTTATCCCCATAAACATAAGGCTTTGGAATGAAGGCTGAACGTGAGTGGTGCTTGGCCCGGTTGTTCGCCGTCGATATCAAGTAGGGCCTTTTCAACAGTTGTGATGACAACGGATCGTCCACGATGCACAGTGACACCGGGGATTACGAGATGTTCTCCCTTATAAATTTTCGGTAGATGTCTCAAAAGCATCAGTGTTGAAAAGTCTCCCAAGCAGACCACATCAAATAACCCATCATCAAGTTCTGCATGAGGCGCAATCATCATTCCCCCACCGATATACCGACCGTTGGCCACCATGATGCTGTTTAGACGCCCTTCAAAGATCAGTTTCCCGTCAATTTCGCAACGCATAATTTTATTACGATAACGAAGAATACTCAGAACTGAACCAATCAGGAAGGATAGTTTACCCCCCAACAGTTTGCTTTGCTTATTGACAAGAGCGACCGTCTCCCCGCCTAAGCCGACGTCCGCGACATTAAGGAAATAGCGGTGAAGCTGCTGTCGATGTTCATCTTGAAAGAGAACTTCTCCTACATCAATCATACGTTTCTGGCCCCGTCGCAAGGTCTTTAGAAAGCCCTCAATCCCTCTAGATATCTGCAGTGTGCGAATTAAGTCCCCTCCAGTACCATGGGAAAAAAGGGCAAGTTCGGCCTCACAATTAATCAGTTGACCGTTAGAGAAAAAACCATTAACAACCTCATTCATGGTCCCGTCTCCGCCAACGGCTATGATATGCGTATAGCCCTCCTTCAAAATCCTTTGCGTAACTCGTGTTGCATCTCCAGGCTCTGTCGTATACGCAAAATCAAGGAGATATCCATCTTCTCGTAGTCGTATTAAATACTCAGGCCACCGTTTCCCCGTGCTGCCATTAGCGGATTGTGGATTAACAACGGCAAACCAGCTATCGTTTTTTGACATTGAGAAAGCTCTCCTTTTGAAATAATTCATCGGGCTTGATTCAGACAGACCGTATTTTGGCAATACGTTGCATAACATCAACTTTTATCTTGTGAAGAGTATCCTCTGCCTCTGAGAGAGTGTCTGACTTTACTGAAAAGTAAAATTTTATTTTTGGTTCAGTTCCAGAGGGACGTACCATCATAAATCCCCCACCATTAAAAGAAAATCGTAAGACATTCGAACGGGGAAGCGTGAGTGGATATGTTAGTCCTGTCAAATTGTCTTTACCAATACGTTGTTCATAATCATCAAATTTCTCAATGTTAGTCCCGCCCAGTTCATGGATTTCTTGCTGACGAAGTGAATTCATGATCTTCGCAATCTCTTCTTTACCTTGAATGCCCTCTAGGGCTAGTGACTCTTGGTCATCAAGGTAATATCCAAATTGTTTATAAATACTCTCAAGGACATCAAAGAGGTTACGCCCTTCAACCTGTTGATAATAAAGGGCAGCTTCTGCCAAGAGGACAGAGGCAATAACTGCGTCTTTATCCCGGACAAAATCCCCGGAAAGATACCCATAGCTCTCTTCGAAACCAAACTGGAAAGTTCCCCATCCTCCTTCTTCCATCTCCTTTTCTTTTTCGGCAATGAATTTAAACCCAGTCAACACGTTTTCTACGCGCACCTTGAAATATCGGGCAACCTCATCCGCCAAATCGGTTGAAGCAACTGTTTTTATGATCGTTGCGTTTTCTGGAAGGATTCCTAAGGCCTTTTTTTGAGATAGGATATAGTAAGTTAACAAAACTCCAATTTGATTTCCTGTGAGCTGTATAAAGTCCCCTTGAGGATTACGTAAGACCACCCCTAAACGATCAGCATCCGGATCAGTCGCCAATAGAAGATCGGCTTGCATTTGGGTCCCGTATTTTCGGGCGAGTTCGAACGTCCCTGGAATTTCTGGATTTGGGTAAGGGACAGTCGTGAATTCTGGGTCAGGGAGCTCCTGCTCAGGTACAACGGTGACAGAACTGAAGCCAAGTTTTGCCAAAGCCCTTCGGACAAGTATGTTTCCAGCTCCATGCAGAGGCGTATAAATGATTCTAAGTTCTCCCCCTTTATTCAGGTCAAGAGCCGGGTGCAGAGCAAGTTCAAGGACACGAGCAAGGTAAGGTTGATCGATTTCCTCGCCAATGATTTCGAGTAAACCGCTCGTCTTAGCCAGCTCAATCGGCATGGGTTCTATTCCCAGCCAATCTTCCCGTGCTTCAATACGAGCAAGAATTTGGTCCGCTTTTACTGGAGGAACTTGTCCACCGTCCTCCCAGTATACTTTATAGCCGTTATACGCTTTAGGGTTATGACTAGCCGTCACAACAATTCCTGCTATAGCATGCAAGTACCGCACTGCAAAAGAAAGCTCCGGAGTAGGACGAAGCGCATCAAAGAGATACGCCTTAACTCCGTTCTGGGCAAGAACCAAGGCTGCTTCGAGTGCGAATTCCGGGGAGTATTTCCGAGAATCGTAGGCGATAACCACCCCACGCTTCATACCCTCCGACCCATGATCACAAACACATTCGGCCAACCCCTGGGTTACTTTCCTTATAACATATTTGTTCATACGATTAGTGCCTGCTGCAATAATTCCCCTTAAACCACCCGTACCAAATTCTAAATCCATATAGAAGCGGTCCTCAATTTCTTGCGGATCGGTGATCTGTCCTAGCTCTTGCCGTGTTTCTTCATCAAAGTAGGGGTTTTCTGACCATAAGCGGTAGCGTTCTTGAAAGCTCACCCTGTCTTTCCTCCTTTTATCTTCCATAACAATAGACGTTGGATAATCCTTACTATTATGTGAGTATAGCATACTCCAACCGGATAGAATAAAAACCTCAGTCTAAAGACTGAGGTGCTATAACCGGTGAAATTATGATCCCAACAAGTCCGGGACCAGTATGAACACCCATAACTGGGCTAATCTGATTAAATAATAAGTCATTGATGTTGGGGAGTTCGCGCGCTTTCTCCCACAAATTTCTAGCTTCCTGTTCAGCTCCACCATGGACGATTGCAACGTTATAGCGTCCTTCCAGAGTGGTTTCTAACAAAATATCATATAACTTTTTGAGAGACTGATCTCTGCCGCGGACCTTTGCAGACGTTATGTATTTTCCTTCAGAATTCACAGAAATAATCGGTTTAATATTTAAAAGCTCACCAATGGTGCCAGAAACGTACCCAATACGTCCACCACGTTTCAGATATTCTAGCGTAGAAAGCACAAAATAGAGTTTTATATGTTGTGAGACGGTCTTAGCTACATTTACTACATCCTGAAAATCCGTTGAGTTGCGAAGCTTGCGGGCTGCTTCCAAAACTGGAAAACCCAACCCCATAGAAAGCGCTTTTGAGTCCAACACTTCGATGACCATCTCTTTATACTCTTTGGCCACCTGACATACCGTTTCGTAGGTCCCACTTAAGCCACTTGAAATATGCATTGAGAGAACGTGGGTTACATGAGCATCCCTTAACCGGTTAAACAAATTAGATATTTCAGACGGAGAAGGCAAAGATGTTGTAGGAACCTCAATATCCATATTGTTATAAACTTCATCTGGTCTGATANNAACTCCTTAATCATTTCTGGAGACAAATCACTCGTACTGTCTGTTACAATCGCGATTTTAGGGACACTCATCGGCATTGACGTTTGTAGCATGAGACACAGTTCCTTTCCATCATACAATATTACAATATACTATCAGTATAGCATAATCTTTAAGAGTTTGGACAGACAACTTTCTGCGATATTAGGATATTAAAAGAGCCTGTGTGGACTTGCGTACGTCGTCTAACGCTGTAGAATGTTCATTAATCTCCCCGGTTTGATCAATCCCACGATAGAGACAGGGTTTGGCGTATCTAATATCTAACATATGAAAGAAAGTTTGAATGGAACGTTCCGCACATGTCTACAAGCTATACCAAGTACCGATAATGTCATAAGTTCTTCGTCTCCATTCTATGTTGTATTTTTGTACTAGTCAGAAGGTATAAAGGAAACTTACTTCATTTGAAGTTTAGTTGAACTTATCAGGGGCTTACTGCCACTTTTCGATCGCTTAAAGTGGGAGATTAGTGGCGGTTAGCCATCGGTTAAACTAACTGGTATCAGTTAGTTTAAGAATAGACCAGTTCCAAGTATAAAAGCGAGCTTCTTATCTTATTAAGAAACTCGCTTTCATATTTGGCTTTTTGTAAATGGATCAAAGCTGATCAGGTTACAATTTAGGATTAGGATCTGGGTCAAAATACCGCTCCCTTTCTGTAACTACTTATCCTTCATCATGAACTTGTCTTTGAGTCTGTGTGGATTGAATAGGTTCTAGTCCAACAGATTCTAAAATTGCATTAATCATTAATTGCTCTTTTTGTGTCATAGAGTTACTTCTCCTTTCAAGTTAAATAGACCTTTATTATATACTATTTTACAAAAATTACAAGGGGGTATATAAAGGAAACTTACTTCAGGTGGAGTTTCAACTCCATCAGAAGTTTAGTTGAACTTATCCAGGGGCTTAGCGCCACTTATCTCCCAAGAAGTGGTCGTGGCGGTTAGCCATCGGATAAAATGACTTATCTGGTAACTTCTCACCTAAGTGAATGTTTTGACGAATAACGACCCATATTAACGTTAAAACACTGGACTAAGTAATCTATGAACATGAGATCAAATTTATGACAGTTTAAAATTTCCTACTCAAGTATTTCTCATGTTTAAGCGTCATTACATTTTCCACAGTGTTTTTAAGATTTTTGCCGGAGATAAGAAGGAATGGTGTTTCTGGAGGGAGAATGTATTACTTTCGGCTAATATGATCATAACACAAACTATCAA
>PKWS01000187.1:0-2671 GCA_003132105.1 Desulfosporosinus sp. | reverse complement strand
AAGTATTTTGTAACTCGAAATAATTCGGCCTTGATTGCATTTATTGTAGGCCTTGGAGAGCCAGATTTGAATGGATTTCACCTTATTGGAGCACATACGGACAGCCCCAGTTTCAGAGTCAAACCCTTAGCTGAAATATCGATTGAAGGACATTATCTCAAATTAAATGTGGAAACGTATGGAGGGCCTATTCTCAATACTTGGTTGGACCGCCCACTATCTATAGCTGGTCGGATTGTTTTGCGTGGAGAATCTCCTTTCGCCCCTCAAATCAAGCTTTTCCGCAGTGACCGTCCGTTACTTGTGATACCCAACCTTGCGATCCATATGAACCCAAAGGTTAATCAAGGAGTAGAATTAAACAAACAAAAAGACATGCTACCCTTATTGACACAAATTACGGAAGATTTACAAAAAGAAGGCATACTGATTCATCACCTTGCCGAAGCCCTGCACTGTCCACCAAAAGATATCTTAGACTTTGACCTTTTCCTCTATGAATATGAGAAAGGTTGTTTGGTCGGACTTCAAAAAGAGTTTATCTCAAGCGGACGACTTGATGATTTGGCGATGATTCATGCTGGAGCTTGGGCTCTTACTAAGGCAAAGCCCGCTTTGATGACACAGGTTCTGGCCTGTTTTGATCATGAAGAATGCGGAAGCACTTCCAAGCAAGGGGCAGCGTCTCCGTTTCTAGCCCATGTTTTAGAACGAATCCTCATAGCACAAAAAAAAGACCGAGAAGCCTATTTCCAAGCCTTGGCCCATTCTTTTCTTATCTCAGCAGATATGACTCATGCGCTCCATCCCAACGCCATGGAAAAGCATGATCCGGTTAATCACCCGGTCCTCAATGGGGGCCCCGTTATAAAAATGAGTGCTAATCAAAGTTACACGACCGATGCCGAGTCTTCAGCTGTGTTCGCGGCCCTATGTCAGCGCGCAGATGTTCCGTTCCAGAAATTTGTTAATCGTTCCGATGAACGAGGGGGCTCAACCATAGGTCCAATCTCCAGTACTCATCTGGATATTCGTTCCGTAGATATCGGAAACCCCGTCTTAGCGATGCATTCTGTACGAGAACTCGGGGGAGTCAAAGACCACTTGGCCATTGCTAACGTCTTTTCTACGTTCTATGAAACAAAATAACCCTTCTTCCCACACCAGTTCGTCCCCAAGTTGTGTGCCTGTTGCCTTACCCCATCCTGCAGGGAACTCAACGATACTTTCAGCATTTCGAATGTGAGGCGAGATTTTCCAGGGGTGTAGGTCATCAATTAGAGCACATACACGTCCCTTTTTATCCAAAAACCACACTGAAAGAGGAAACTGCATACCCATCATATGAACTTGCTGACAGGGCTTAAGCCAAAGTCCTTCCCCTGGCACTAAACAAGACCGACCTAGCAATCCTCGGAGACGGGTCCAAAATGAATCTGCTTTCCATACCCTCTCCCCTACGATTTGCCCAGTACGCAAGTTATGCAATTGCCCTAATTTCATCGTCACATCGTCCACTCTCACTTCATTATTTTTGCTTAAACATTTCCATTATTTGAATGACAGCTGGTCCTAGAACAACAATGAATATACTGGGAAAGACAAAAAAAACCAAAGGAATCATCATTTTCACCGGGGCCTTTTGGGCCTTTTCTTCTGCGCGTTGCCGCTGTTTCTGCCTTATTTGTTTGGCCTGATTGCGCAGAACGCCACCGATGGATATCCCTAATTGATCCGCTTGTACGAGTGAAGCAACAACATTGCTGAGGTCTTCAGCCGGTTTGTTACGCTTCGCCAGGTCTCGTAGAGACTCTCTTCGCGGGCGCCCCATCTTAATTTCCTGCAGTACCCGTAGAAATTCTTCCGCTAGCACGCCTTTTTGTTTCTCCCCTACTTTGAGTAAGGCTGCATCAAACCCGAGGCCGGCTTCAACGCTGACGGTTAAAAGATCTAGAACATCAGGTAAAGTACGCTGGATTTCCTTTTGCCTCTGTTTAGCTTTAACCTTCAACCAGGAATTAGGAAACATATATCCAATCAGGAACCCGATAATCACCATTTCTAATCGCGTTAGAAGGCTAGTGGCCATAAAAGAAAATAACCCGAAACAGAGAAGTGAAAGCAACACACTCAGCGCGTATTGCAACCCTTTCCATTCCGCTTCTTCCCATTGGCCAGATAATCCAGCAGCGCTAAGCTTCGCTGTCGTTTGTTCTCGTTGTCCTTTGCGGGCCCACCGTGTTAAGAGATGGGCAAATTTATGGAGCATCGGACGCAGCATCCGCTCGTTTAACGGGCGGATATCTTCTTCGACCGTCATTTCTCCCTGTCCCAAGGCCCGTGAAATCCGGTCTTGTGTCTTACTTTCTTGCTGACCTAAAAAAATCCCAATCAACGTAAAACAGATGGCACCAAATATGCTCAATAGAATAATGAATAATGGCATGGCGCCTCACTCCTTTGTTCTTGCGTCTTAGACCTCGATCGTAATGATCTTTCGGATGATTAAAAAGCCGATGAATTGTGAGGTAAGGCCTCCGGCAAGCATTGCCCAGCCGAGTGGATTGGTGAACAATACGAAAAGATAGCTCGGATTGAGCACACTCAGAACTGCTGCTATCCCAAATGGAAGGGCGGCGATAATATATCCGGACATCCGACCTTGGGCGGT